>JANWVW010000008.1 GCA_025056095.1 Bacteroidia bacterium | reverse complement strand
CGAAGCACCGAAGCGATAGCGTAGCCCGAAGCACGCCGACCTTGTGGGCATGAGCGAAGCGAAACGCCCACAAGGGCACGCCCAAAAAAATAAATTTAATTCTTTACTCACCTTCACGTAACAAAAATAGGCATGCATCGTGTGTCTATTTAGTGTATTTTTACAGAAATTAAATTTCTACAAAAGCCTGCTTTATGTAGCTAACAACAAATCTATAGCCTATGAACGAAATAATCATCAGCAGAACAGATGCCATTGGCGATGTAGTTTTGACTTTACCTCTATGCGGAATACTTAAAGCACATTTTCCAAGCACAAAAATCACTTTTCTTGGACAAGCCTATACACACCCCGTGGTGCAAACCTGCCAATATGTAGATGAGTTTGTAGATGTAAAAAACCTTACTAATTACAAACCTACCGCAGAAGCTATTGTACACGTATTTCCACGTAAAGAAATTCTCAAATGGGCGTATTCCCAAAAAATTCCTCTACGTATATGTACATATAGCCGTTGGTATGCTTGGTGGTATGCTAATAAGTTAGTCTACTTGCATCGCAGGCGATCTCAACTTCACGAGTCTCAACTCAATCTAAAATTACTCAAACCTTTGGGAATAAACGCTACATATACCTTAACAGAAATTAGTCAGTACTACGGTATGACTAAAATACCACTTTTGCCACACAACATTCAAACACTACTAAGCAGTGAAAAAGAAAACTGGATTATTCATCCTACTTCACAAGGAAGTGCAAGAGAATGGGGCTTGTATAAGTATCAAGCACTTATCAATATGCTTGATCCTAAAAAGTACAATTTGTTCATTACGGGTACAGAAAAAGACAAAATATATTTAAGCCAATGGATTGAGGCTCTACCCAACTACGTTCATGACCTTACAGGAAAACTCACTTTAAGCGATTTAATTGCTCTTATTGCCCATGTTGATGGACTAGTAGCAGGAAGCACAGGTCCTTTGCATATTGCCGCAGCGTTAGGAAAAAAAGCAATAGGAATTTATCCATCTATTCGCCCGATGCATCCAGGCAGATGGCAACCCATCGGTAGGCAAGCGTCATATATAAGCTTCTCCGAAGATTGTACGAAGTGCAAAAGAGAACCTCAAAATTGTGTTTGCCTAGCTAACATAACACCTGAAATGGTCATCAATAAAATGATGCAATATGCTACCAATTGCGTTGATAAGAATACGTAATCTGACTAAATTTAGTATATTCTTGGTAATATCGTTGTTTTTATCTTACATTTGTCCTTGTTTTCTATGTGCGGTATTACAGGCATAATATCTACACAAAATCCTGTTCAAGTTCAACAGATTAAAGCAATGAATGATACACTCATTCACAGAGGTCCCGATAGTGAGGGAATTTGGATAAGCAAAGATGGCAAAATTGGATTAGGGCACCGCCGTTTGAGTATTTTAGATTTAAGTGAAAGAGGGGCGCAACCTATGCACAGCAAAGATGGAAACTATGTCATTGTACTTAATGGAGAAATATATAATTACATTGAGCTAAGAGAAATCTTAACCAAAAAGGGGTATACTTTTAATTCGCAGACTGATACTGAAGTTTTACTGAACCTATTTATAGAGTATGGAGAAGCTTGTCTTAAACAGGTAGAAGGAATGTACGCTTTTGCTATTTGGAACAACAAAGATAAGACCTTATTTTTAGCGAGGGATAGATTCGGAGAGAAGCCACTCTACTACACTTACACTACTCACTCTTTTGCTTTTGCTTCAGAAATGAAAGCACTTTGGAAATACGGAGTAAGTAAAAAACCCAACTTAAAACGTGTATTTGAATATCTTTTATACTCTACGATTGAAAGCTCTATTTATCCATACCAAACATTTTATGAAAATATTTTTCAAATAGAACCCGCCCATTATGCTTATGTACGGATAGATCAAGATAGGCTACACTTCCAAACGCATAAGTACTGGGATATTACCAATATCAACGCTACTTATACTGGTTCTTTTGAGCAAGCAAAAGAAGAGTTTTTAGCACTTTTCACTGATTCTATTCGTAAGCGCTTACGCAGCGATGTACCCGTAGGTAGTAGCTTGTCTGGGGGATTAGATTCTTCCTCTATTGTATGCAGTATTCATCAATATTTTAGCAATAATATCAAAGAATTTCAGACTTTTTCAGCTGTATTTCCAGGATTTGAATTAGATGAAAGCAAGTACATTCAAGCTGTGGCACAAAAAACAGGCTTCAAAGCGAACTACGTTACTCCTGACAGCAATTCTTTTATCAAAAACATTGACAAAATTAACTACCACCAAGAGGAACCTTATGGCAGTGCTAGTATTGCTGCACAGTATGAAGTGATGCAAATGGTAAAGCAACAGCAAGTTACAGTACTCCTTGATGGACAGGGCGCAGATGAAATGTTAGCAGGATATACTCCTCTCTGGCAAACATACTTGAAGCATTTACTTTTTACTCGCCCGTTAGCTTTTCACAAAGAATGGCGTGAATTCAAAAAAATTCCCAATTTTAAGTTAGAAGGCAGTTTTGGTTTCAACCTACTTAACCAATGGTTTTATACACTTAAAAAAAAATTATCGGTTTTCAAGAGAAAGTTTATCTCTGTAAAAAGTCCATACTACTTGGGCATTCATCCTGATATAGTCAAAAAATACAGGCTGTTACCTAGCCCGATAGAGAGTCCTCCTACTCTCAAAGAACATTTGTATTTCATGTTGCTCAAAAGAGGCTTAAATGAGCTCCTACGCTACGCAGATAGAAATTCTATGGCGCACGCTGTTGAAGTGCGTCTACCGTTTTTAGATCATAGAATCGCTGAATTTCTTTTTTCCTTGCCTGATAACTATTTGATTTCTCCCGGTTACAGCAAACGAATTTTGCGTGCAGCTATGCAAGGAATTTTACCTGATTTGATTATCCAAAGGCAGGACAAAATTGGATTTGCTCCTCCACAACAAGAGTGGTTCAACAACCCTAAACTCAAAGAAATGGTATATAGTTCTATTGAAAAATTGAAAAAGGAAGGTGTTATTGTAAAATCATATCCGCAACTATATTGGCAATATTTGATGCTCGGTTACACTTATCAGAGCTAATTCAAAGTGTAAAATTGTTTTATCTTGGCTACTTTTGACGATTGAAATTTAAGAGATTATCTCTTACCTTTGTATCATGAACTCCACAGTAGAAATAGCTGCGCCCCATCATTTTTTGAGTTACAAAGTAGAATCTATTCACAGAAAAATCGGAGATTTTGTCAAGGAAGGCGAGGTAATATGTACCTTATCTTTTGAAAAAGACTTTTTAGCTGTTGAAGCTGACACATCAGGAATTTTGACCCGTTGGTACGTAGAAAAAGACAAAACCATTCAAGCAGGCGAACGCATCTGTACAATTGAAAAAACCTTAAAAATTACACAACAGAGTTTTTCAGGACACTTAGTTTTAGACGAAAAAATTCATGTCCTTTCTGACAAAACTTCTATTGCCGATGTATATCTGCAAGAGCTTCGTAACTTAAACACACAGCAAGATCGCGCTAAATTTAGGAATAATGTAGAGCGTTTAGGGATGATTTTAGCCTATAAGGTCAGTGAGCATTTGGAGTATTCTACTGAATATATTGACACACCTCTTTCTGCTACACAAGGTAAGTTTTTACGCCAACAGCCTGTTTTAGCTTCTATTTTACGAGCGGGTTTGCCTTTGCATCAAGGTTTTTTGAATATATTTGAACAAGCAGACAATGCTTACATAGCTGCTTACCGTAAAACGACCTACAATCATGATTTTGAAATTCGTTTGGAATACGTAGCCACTCCTGAACTAGATAACAGGACTTTAATTCTACTTGACCCTATGTTAGCTACGGGCAGTACTTTAATAGCAGCGGTAAATGCTCTTAAAACCTACGGCATGCCCAAAGCCATTC
Source organism: Bacteroidia bacterium (assembly GCA_025056095.1). Taxonomy (NCBI): domain Bacteria; kingdom Pseudomonadati; phylum Bacteroidota; class Bacteroidia; species Bacteroidia bacterium. The sequence goes on along the minus strand of JANWVW010000008.1, from coordinate 28,765 downwards.
ACATGGTATCTATTATTGCTAGTCGTTATGGTGTGCAGTATATTAGAGAAAATTTGCCGCAAGCGCATATATGGACAGTAGCTATTGACCCTGAATTGAACATACAATCTTACATTATACCAGGCTTGGGCGATGCAGGTGATTTAGCATTAGGTAAAAGGATAGGATAATGAATTTTTGGGCGTGCCCTTGTGGGCGTTTCGCTTCGCTCATGCCCACAAGGTCGGCGTGCTTCGGGCTATGTGCGGAATGCCCCGACCCTTGCGTTAGCAAGGGGCACGCCCAAAAAAATAATCATAAAACTATCTTTACTATCTTTCAAACTTAAATACTATTCCTTTGGATACGTAGCAAAAGGTACTAAGGTTTGGTTGGCAACCTTACCTGCTTTCCATAAATGAAGCCCCGCAATAGCTATCATGGCGGCATTATCTGTACAATATTCAAACTTTGGAATATACGTTTTAAGATTGAGCATTCTACCTACTTCAATAAACCTTGTACGAATGTATGAGTTAGCCGCTACTCCCCCCGATAACGTAATAGCCTTTGGTTTATAGCGCTCAATAGCTAAAATAAACTTATCCAACAGTGCTTGTGTAATCGCCTGCTGATAAGATGCACAAATATCCGCTAAATGTTCTTGGATAAAAGTAGAACTCTGTTTTTGCAAATAATACAAAAGCGCGGTTTTTAAGCCCGAAAAGCTGTAATTTAAATCAGGTACATTTGCAATAGGAAAAGTATAAAATTTTGGATTGCCTTGCTGGGCGTATTTGTCTATCAAGGGACCCCCTGGATACGAAAAGCCTAACATTTTTGCACCTTTGTCAAAAGCCTCTCCTGCGGCATCATCCAAAGTTTGACCTACTACCTGCATTTCTAACGGACTTTTAACCCACATAATTTGAGTATGCCCGCCCGAAACTAACAAACACAAAAAAGGATACTCTATTTGAGGATTTTCTATCAAATGGGCTAAAACATGCGCTTGAATGTGATTGACGGCTATGAGTGGAATATTTTTAGCTAACGCAAAACCCTTAGCAAAATGAATTCCTACTAACAAAGCACCTATCAAGCCTGGCCCTTGTGTTACTGCAACAGCTTGTACGTCTTTTTTTGTAATTCCTGCCTGCTCTAACGCATGCTTGACTACTGTAACTATCGTCTGTTGATGCGCCCTTGAAGCTAATTCAGGAATAACTCCCCCATACTTGGCATGAATGGCTTGGCTACGCAGCACATTTGAAAGGATTTTGCCTTCTAAATTGCATACTGCTGCAGCAGTTTCATCACACGAAGACTCTATGGCTAAAAGCATGCTATTTTCTTTGCTTTTTTAGTTCCTCTAATTTTTGTTGAAGCTCTTCTACTTTTTCCATATCCTCTTTGAGCAAATAAGAGTGCAGCAAATTTTCATGAATTTTATACTCTAATTCGTGTTTATTACTTACGCCGAAACGTTCAAAAGGAACTTTACGCAATATTTCCATGCGCTCAATGGCTTTATCCACTGGTTCAATTTGATTGGACAGTGCGCCAAGTCTATTAAGAATAGAGGCTTGTAAAATATAAGCCATAAAAAACTCATCGTTAATCTCAATAATTTTTTCTAAACAAGCTAAAGCCTCATAGAGCTTGTTCATGTTAGCTAATGCTACGGCTTTATTATAGTACAAGCTTTCTACCTTGTCTTCAATGGCAATAGCTTTATCAAAGCATTCTATGGCTTCTTCATATTTTTGGCGAAGAGAGTGCTGCAGTCCTAACTTCTCCCATAAAATATACGATTGCGGTACTCTTTTAACGCCTTCCTCTAATATGCTAAGCGCTGCATCATTTTTACCTAAACCTTCCAAAGCACTTGCTAAAATATCATATCCCCCTGAAAAATCAGGATAATGGGCTATAATGCGCTTGCCGTATTTAGCTGCACGCTCATATAAGCCATTTTCCAAAGTTGCTAAACCTGTATGAAACCAATATTCCAATTGCTTCTTTTTAAGATATTGTATTATCATACCTTCATAAACCAATGGATAGCGCTGCAAGTTTAATACTTATTTGTGTATATTTCTGCAAACTTAAAAAACACTCTTAATTTACGAAAAAATACCTATTTTTGTACAAGCACACAGCAGATGAAATGTAACCTACACTTGGCATGGATGTACTGCTTTGTATTTTCTCTTTCAACAGTTTTAGCACAAAAAAATACCACAGTGAGCGAAGTATACAAGCAGTATTTACAAGGTAACTTTTCAGAAGCTAAAAAGGGATTAGATATCTTACTCAATCAGCAACCAAATAATGTAGACTTTTTGTGGAAAAGAGCAATGTGCAGCTTGGAAAGTAACCCCGTAGAAAGTACGCCGTTTTTAGAGCGATGTGCAGCTTTACAACCTTACTACCACCCTCTACTGTTTTGGTACTTAGGAAAGTGCTATGCAGCCCAGCAGGAATACGAAAAAGCAATACAAGCTTATGAAAGGTACAAGCCTAATAACCCTATTAAAGCTGAAAAAGCTATTGAGCAAGTAAAAATGCTACAAACTTATTTAAAGCAGCCCGTTGATGTGCGAATTACTTTGTTAGATACACATTCTATCAACACTTTGCATGATGAATATGCCCCTTTTCTGTTCAAAAATCAATTAGCTTTTACTCGTAGTATAAACGGGCAGGAAGAGATATTTTACCTTTACAATGACACACTCAAAAAGTTAGTAGAAAAACATTTTGACCAAAAGTTTCAAAGAAGTATGCCGCATTTTGTCCATAACCACTTGTATTTTTACTATAACGCTGATGTTAGCACAAATGGGGATATTTATATTCAAGTTTTGGAAAACCACACTTGGACAAAACCTGAAAAACTTTCTGATTCTATCAATTCTAAAGCTTGGGAAACAGCCCCAACCACAGACAGTGCTGAAAAAATACTTGTTTTTGCATCGGATAGAAAAGGGGGCTACGGTGGTTCAGATTTATATTTTTCTGTCAAAAACGCCGAAGGAAAGTGGAAAACAGCCTTAAATATGGGCAATATTATCAATACCCAAGGTGATGAAAGCAATCCTCATCTTAGTCCTGACGGAAAAAAATTGTACTTTATTTCTAATGGACATGCTACTTTGGGCGGCTTTGATATATTTGTGAGTTATTTTGAAAATGGCAATTGGACTAAACCCCAAAATGTAGGTTACCCGCTAAATACGCCTTACAATGAGTTAAACTACTACGTAATAGACTCTTTGCATGCTTACCTATCCTCTGATAGACCTTGCCTAAGTTTTAGCAAGCTAAATTCAAATCTCTACCTTGTAGAATACCCTGTTCAAAAGAAAGTGCAAAGAAATTTTGTAGATGTTTTTATTGCAGCTAAAAACGAACGGCAACAACACGTACCTTTCACCTTGCAAGTCCAAGATAATCTAAAAATAGACACTACTTATTCGCCTATTCAGCATTTTACTTTGCCTAAAAATACTCGTTTAGCGGTTACTGTATCTGCCAAAGGTTATTTATCTCAAAACCTTGATATCATAACCACGCAGCAAGATACTTTATGGCTTTATCCCACATTAGAAGCTATACAAAATCAAAAAAGCTATGTGATAAAGAACATTTATTTCAAATTCAATTCCAGTGAGTTAGAAGCAGAGTCCTATCCTGCTTTGGATGAGTTAGTATCTATGCTAAAAACTAATCCTACTATACGCATACAAATCAACGGGCATACAGATAACACAGGTAGTGCTAATAAAAATCTTATACTTTCTGAGGAGCGTGCCAAAAGTGTAGCACAGTACTTAATCAGCAAAGGAATTGAAACCAAACGAATTATCACTCGGGGCTATGGTAGCCAAAGACCTATTGCTGACAATACCACAGAAGAAGGTAGATATAAAAATCGCCGGGTAGAGTTTGAAATAATACCATAAAATGTAGATATTTGCTTACATCATGGTAGAGATTAGAAAAGCACATCGTTCAGAGTTAGGAGAAGTTTTGAATTTAGTCCAACAATTGGCAATTTTTGAAAGGGCACCCCAAGAAGTAACGGTTACTGTCGAAGAGTATGAGAGAGATTTTGAAGACAATTTATTTGACGTATTTGTAGCTATAAAAGACCAAAAAATAGTAGGGATAGCTTTTTTTTATATTGGTTATTCTACGTGGAAAGGGAAGATGCTTTATCTTGAAGACTTGTTTGTGCTGCCTGAATATAGAAAGCAGGGGATTGGCAAAATGCTTTTTGACGCTGTAATAGCCGAAGCTAATGAGCAGCAGTGCAGGTTAGTCAAATGGCAAGTATTGGATTGGAATACAGAAGCACAAAAATTTTACAGTAAGTATCAAGCGGTTATAGAAAGAGAATGGTGGAATGGCAGAATTGTGTTAAAGAGCTGATAATTTGATTATGAGGTTGATTTTATTTTTTGGGCGTGCCCCTTGCTAACGCAAGGGTCGGGGCATTTCGCACATAGCCCGTAGCACGCCGACCTTGTGGGCATGAGCGCAAGCGAAATGCCCACAAGGGCACGCCCAAAAAAATTAGCAAAAAAACTTCTTATTTTTGAAAAAAAAAGCTATGTAGCTTGTTCGAACTCAAAACTCAATTATTTGAACAGCTTTTGAGTTTTTTAACCTGTCTTTGTCCCATAACCTATGAAAAAATAGCACTTACAGCAAACCGCCGTAAGTGCCAACGCAGAATTAAGAGAATATAGCCATACAATAACAACACAACACTATTCGTCCTCTGCCAATACTTTTTTGCCCTTATTACGTGCAATAACTTCTTCGGCAATATTTCGGGGTGCTTCTGCATAGTGAGAAAAAACCATAGTTGAAGAAGCACGCCCTGAAGTAATTGTACGTAGAGTAGTTACATATCCGAACATTTCACTCAATGGTACTTTGGCTTTAATCACCTGTGCGTTTGCTTTACTGTCTGTACCTTCAATAATTCCCCTACGGCGGTTCAAATCTCCAATCACGTCGCCTAAATACTCTTCGGGTGTAACTACTTCTACGGACATAATGGGCTCAAGCAAAATAGGATCGGCTTCTAAACAGCACTGCTTGAATGCCATTCTACCTGCGATTTCAAAAGATAAGGAATCACTATCTACGGGGTGATAGCTGCCATCAAACAAGCGCACTTTGAGTGCAATTACTTCATATCCTGCTAGTACGCCGTTTTGCATAGCGCTTCGGATACCTTTTTCTACCGAAGGAATAAATTCTTTGGGAATAGCACCCCCTACAATGTTATTGATAAATTCTAGTCCTTGTTGTCCATCTTCACGAGGTCCTATTTCTACGGCTACGTCTGCGTACTTACCTCTACCACCTGTTTGTTTTTTGAATACTACACGCTTAGAAACAGTTTTTGTTATGGCTTCACGATAAGCTACTTGGGGTTGTCCTTGATTAGCTTCTACTTTGAACTCTCGTTTCAATCGGTCTACAATAATTTCGAGGTGTAGTTCACCCATTCCTGAGATAATTGTTTGCCCTGTTTCTTCATCTATTCTGACTTTGAAAGTGGGGTCTTCTTCAGCTAATTTTTGGAGTGCTGCGCTCATTTTTTCCATATCGGCTTGGGTCTTAGGTTCTAGCGCCATGTCTATTACAGGCTTAGCGAACTCAATAGACTCTAAGCGGATAGGTTTTTCTACAAAACAAAGCGTATCCCCTGTACGAATATTTTTGAAGCCTACGGCTGCGGCAATATCTCCCGCAGATACCACATCAATAGGATTTTGGCGATTGGCGTGCATCTGAATTAGTCGAGAAATGCGTTCTTTTTCCCCTGTGCGCGTGTTTAAAACATACGAACCTGCTTCTAACTTACCTGAATATACTCTGATAAAGGCTAATCTACCTACGTAGGGGTCTGTCATAATTTTGAAAGCCAATCCTGCGAAAGGTTCATTTTCATCAGTTTTGCGAATTTCTTTTTCTTCTGTGTTGGGGTTTACACCTTCCACAGGAGGTAAGTCAAGAGGTGAGGGGAGGTAAGAAACAACTGCATCTAACATGGTTTGTACGCCTTTATTTTTGAAGGCTGAACCACATAAAACGGGAAATATAGACATTGAAATGGTAGCCTTGCGTATTGCAGTGCGTACTTCGTCTTCTGTAATTTCTTCTCCACCTAAGTATTTTTCTAGTAGATGGTCATCAAACTCTGCAATGGCTTCAAATAGTTCATTTCTGTATTGCTCTACTAAATCTTTGAGTTCATCGGGTGTAGGTACTTCTACATAAGTCATTCCTAAGTCATGCTCATTCCATATAATAGCTTGGTTGCGCACTAAGTCTACTACACCTCTAAAAGTATCTTCTTCGCCAATAGGGACTTGGAGGGGTACTGCTTTGGCACCTAGTACATCTCGGATTTCTTTAACTACTTTGAAGAAGTTTGCCCCTGCTCTGTCCATTTTATTGACAAAGCAGATTCGGGGAACTTTGTATTTGTTAGCTTGGCGCCATACAGTTTCAGATTGGGGCTCTACACCACCTACGGCACAGAATAATGCTACTGCACCATCTAATACACGTAAAGAGCGTTCTACTTCTACGGTAAAATCTACGTGCCCAGGAGTATCGATAATGTTAATTTGATACTCTTGACCTCTGTACTTCCACATGCAAGTGGTAGCTGCCGAAGTGATGGTGATACCTCTTTCTTTTTCTTGTTCCATCCAGTCCATTGTAGCTGCACCATCATGCACTTCGCCCATTTTATGCACTACACCTGTATAAAACAGAATCCGCTCGGTAGTAGTAGTCTTTCCTGCGTCAATATGCGCCATGATACCGATATTACGCAGAAAATTTAGGTCTTTTACTTTTGGCATAACTGTTACTGATTTATTCCTAAGATACTCGCTTTGATATAAGTATTTGCCCTGCAAAATTAAGGATAAAAAACGGTATTTCAAATTGATTTAATTCAAATTTGATAAAGGAGCATAATTTTTTATTTTTGAGTAGAAAGTTTGCTAACTTTGTAATCATGAAATTTTTCATAGATACCGCTAATCTTAAACATATTGAAGAAGCGGCAAGCATGGGCATTTTAGACGGAGTAACTACTAATCCTTCCCTAATGGCAAAAGAAGGTGTAAAAAATTATGAGCAACACTATAAAACTATCTGCGCTTTACTTAAAGAACTACCTGTAAGTGCCGAAGTAATTGCCACAGATTTAGAAGGAATGATAAAAGAAGGTTCAGCTTTGGCAGAAATAGCGGATAATATCGTTATCAAAATTCCTTTAACCAAAAGCGGTATAAAAGCTATTCAGTATTTTCATCAACAAGGCGTAAAAACGAATTGTACACTTTGTTTTAGTGCTACACAAGCTTTAATAGCGGCAAAAGCAGGGGCTACCTACATTAGCCCGTTTATAGGTAGATTAGATGACATTAGCACAGAAGGAATGCAGCTTATTGAACAAATCCGAACTATTTATGACAACTATGGTTTTGCAACAGAAATTTTAGCAGCCAGCATTCGGCACCCTTTGCATGTATTGCAAGCAGCTTTAGTCGGAGCAGATGTAGCGACTATGCCTTTTAGTGTCATAGAGCAGCTATTTCGTCATCCTTTAACTGATATAGGTTTAGAAAAATTTTTAGCTGATCATCAGAAAAATTTGCTGTAAGTATTTTGTTAACAAGTTCAAGCTAGCATAAAGTCTATATTTTTGTAAGCGAATATGGATAAAGTAAGCATTTTTTGGTTTCGTAGAGACTTGCGTCTATTTGATAATACAGGGTTGTATCATGCTTTGAGCAAAGATACGCCTGTTTTGCCTATTTTTATTTTTGACACGAACATTTTAGATAAGCTTCCATCTAAACAAGATAGGCGAGTGCAATTTATATACGAAGCCCTGAAAGAGATAAAATCCCAAGTACCTTCTTTGCGTATCTTTCATGGTAAGCCATTAGAAGTATGGAAAAAAATTGTAGAAGAGTTTAAAATTGAAGCAGTATATACCAATCACGACTATGAACCGTATGCACGCGAGCGCGATGCACTTATTGAAGACTTTTTACGAACGCAAAATATACCTTTTTACACCTACAAAGACCAAGTTATTTTTGAAAAAGACGAACTACTCAAACCTGACGGAACTCCTTACACGGTTTACACCCCTTACATGAAAAAATGGCGTTCCACACTCAAAATGGAACAACTCAACTCTTATCCTTCTGAAAAACTAGTCTATAATTTTTGCAGACAACCTGCTCCTTTTCCTAAGCTGCAAGATATAGGTTTTGTACCTGACACTAACTTTGAATTTCCTAAAAAAGAGATATCACCAAGAATTATTCAAGAATATAAACAAAAAAGAGATTTTCCAGGTATTGTAGGAACTTCTCGTTTGAGTGTCCACATTCGTTTTGGCACACGTAGCGTCAGGGAGCTTATCCGAAAAGCTTTTAACATGAGTGAGACTTGGGTTAATGAAATGATTTGGCGGGAATTTTATATGATGATTTTATGGCACTTTCCACACGTAGTAGATAAAGCTTTTAAGCCAGAATATGACAATATTGTTTGGGAAAATAACTCCGAGCATTTTGAACTTTGGTGTCAAGGCAAAACAGGCTATCCTTTGGTAGATGCGGGTATGAGGGAGCTCAACGCCACGGGTTATATGCACAATCGCGTGCGCATGGTAACAGCAAGTTTTTTGGTTAAAGACTTATTGATAGATTGGCGTTGGGGCGAAAGATATTTTGCTGAAAAATTATTAGACTTTGAATTAGCTTCTAATAATGGAGGTTGGCAATGGGTAGCAGGTTCAGGCTGCGATGGCTCCCCATACTTTAGAGTTTTTAATCCTATTTTACAGCAACAAAAATTCGATCCTGACTTTGTTTATATTAAAAAATGGCTACCTGAATACGGCACACTAGACTACCCTAAGCCGATTATTGACCATGAATTCGCTAAAAACAGAGCCATTCAACGATATAGCCAAGCCTTACCTGTCAAAGAGAAAAAAGAGAAAAAACTTGCTCAAGAAGATAGTTTTTAAAACATAGGTAGTAAATTTTTTATAGCATACGATTAAAATGATACGAATAATAGCAGGTAAATTCAAAGGTAAGCGCTTATATCCTCCCAAAAACCTATGCACAAAACCTACAATGGATATAGCAAAAGAGGGTCTGTTTAACATCTTACAACATAAATTTGATTGGTCAGAAGTTCGTTGGTTAGAACTGTTTGCAGGAACAGGAAATATGACGTATGAAGCTATTAGCAGAGGCGCACTAAGTGCTACAATGGTAGAAAAAGATAAAAAATGCATCTCGTTTATTCAAAAGCAAATTCAAGACTTGAATATCAGTTCGCAAATAACACTTATACCATCTGATGTATGGGATTTTATAGCTCAACCATGTTTATTTCCTTACACGATTGTATTTTTGGACCCACCTTATCAAATGGCAAATACAGATAAGATAGTATCAAAAATTTTTGAAAATCACTTAGTTTTACCCGAAGGTATAGTAATTCTAGAACATGAAAGTACTAAAAGTTTTGAAGGTCTATCTTTTTTCAGACAAAAACGGGTATATGGCCGCAGTGCTTTCTCTTTTTTTAGTAATGAATACAGCTTGTAGACGTACCACAGATACTTTTGCCGAGAATATTCAAGCAGATTCACCTATAGAAATTGCAGATAGTGTAGAATATACTTTCAGCGACTCGGCTAAAAAGCGTTTTTATCTCACAGCTGCCCAAGTGTTAACTTTTGAGAAAAAAAATAAAGAAACTAAATTTATAGAAAGTAAGTATCGTACATTTCCAAAAGGAGTAAGAGTTATAACTTATTATTGGAATGGCAAAGAAGACATACACCTGCAAGCCAATAGTGGATATTGGTATGAAACTGAACAAAAGATTATAGGCAAAAATGGTGTGGTACTTACTAATAGTGAAGGTGGAAGGCTAGAAACCGATTCGCTAGTTTATGACCAACGAGCTAAAAAAATTTACTCAGATGCTCCTGTAAAAATTACTACTCCTACAGAAATTATTGAAGGTATAGGTTTTGTGGCAAATGATAATTTTACTCAATATCAAATCAAAAACATTATTGGGACAATAACTTTAGAAAAGTAAAGCAGCGTAATATCTAACAAGGATACTACGCTGCTGCTTTTTGAAATAATTTTAATTTTTGATAGCCATCCAAGATTGATAAAAAGTTTTCATGTTATGAGAAACATTATTCCATGCCATATTATTCCAGGCTTTAATCATGTCCATACTCATTTTATTTAGTTTGATAATGTTTTCTAAGCCTGACCATTGTACTTTGTTTGTTTTGATAGGTTCAGCATCGGGTAGAAGTTCAGCAAAAGGTACTTTGACTTTGGCTTCTCCTTCAGCTACCAATTCATTATTTTGGTTGTAACATCGGGTAGCCAGGAAAAGAATTTTTTTGGCACCTTCTATTTTGGTTACTTCTACTTCAGCCGTAATGGTATCACCTACATAAACGGGCTTGACAAACTTAGTGCATTGGCTCATGTAGATAGTACCTTCCCCAGGAAATATTGTTCCTAAGATTGTAGAGAATAGAGAGGAAGTCAAGGCTCCGTGCACAATATTGCGCTTAAATGGAGTCTTAGATGCGTACTCTGGGTCTAGGTGAATAGGATTGTCATCGCCACTCACTTCTGCAAACTGTTTTACATCATCGGCTGTAAAGGTTTTGGTATAGGTTGCCTTTTGACCAACTGAAAAACGCTTCATACTTTTGTAAAGTTATACTAATTTGCTACTACAAATATACAACGTATTATTGAAAAAACAAAAAATAATTCAAGTGCAAAAGTAGTTTTTCTATACTTTTCAATATCTACCTTCATCTTCTTGCTTAAAGTTTTCCCAAATGGGATCGTAGTGCCAATAGTCGTTTGTCATTTCGCCTTCTTGCTCATACAGTACTTGAATGCTTGGCAAAATAGTTAAGTAAGCTTCTTTAACCTCACTACCATAATGTCTTTCAATTATATCTAATATAGTGCCTTCCTCACCTAAGGCATTAGCCTTTTCTTTGATAAGAAGGTTTAGCGTAGGTATATTTATGATAGGAAAAGGATGGTTTTCCACGTTCCAAAGAAGCTTTTTGTCAAACTTTATACCTATTGCTTTGGAAAGTATTTTTTTAGCAGAATACAAACTGACACGTTTTTTCATTGTTTTTACGCCAAATATATGAATAAGATTAGAACTATCGTATACATTAAGGTTAAAAAATTTAAGTCCTGCCTGATTTGCTCAAGCAGGACTTTGAAAATCAGCATTTGTTTACTTATACTTTCAAGTTGCTGAACACATAAACAAATGCTGCAATGCCTGCTAGAGCTACTAATATTATCAACGATAACCAAACAAAGTACATTGCTCCTGGTCCTCTTTTACATTTGCGTTTCTTATTGAGTTCATTAATTTTTTTGGTTGCTTTTTCAATAGTCTTGTAAGCTATGAATGTTTTTAGACCTACTCCTGGAACAGGAGAGTAGCTATTCAATTCCATTGTTTCAGTTCTTTGAACTTTCTCTGAAACTAACTTGCTGCTATTTGCACCCATAACCATAGTTATGGAACAGAACAAGAACACTAATGAGAATATTAATGCTTTCATAGGCTAATTTACTACAAACTTACACTTATTTTTCAAGATACGCAAATTTATTATAATTATACGAAATTAGGTAAAGGTAGGTTACATTCAAGAAGGCTTGTTTAAGAAATCGTAATCTCTACCTTTTGAGTAGGTGCTAATGAAGCGTTACGTATAGCAACTTGTCTTGCTACTTGTTCGCATAGGAGCAAAAACGCTTTTTGAGTGATAGGATCTTTGTCGTTTAGGGCAGCAGGAATTCCTGTATCTCCACCTTCGCGGATGCTTTGCACAATTGGTATTTGACCTAATAAAGGAACGTTAAGTTCTTTTGCCAATTGAGCTCCTCCATCTTTCCCAAAAATATAGTACTTATGTTGCGGTAATTCCATAGGCGTAAAGTAAGCCATATTTTCCACTACTCCTAATATAGGAACGTTGATTTGAGGTGTTTGAAACATGTTAGCTGCTTTGCGGGCATCTGCTAAAGCTACAGGTTGGGGAGTAGTTACCACTACGACGCCTGTTACAGGAACGGTCTGCACTAAGGTCAAGTGAATGTCTCCTGTGCCTGGGGGCATATCTACGATTAAATAATCTAATTCTCCCCAATCCACATCATTGACGAATTGGCGTAGTGCAGAGGAAGCAATTGGACCTCTCCATATTGTAGCTTGCTTAGGATCTACTAAAAAGCCAATAGACAAAACTTTTACACCGTATTTTTCTATCGGTACAAGGTAGTTTTTACCTTTAATTTGAGTTACTCCTGGTTTTTTGCCCTCTAATCCAAACATTAAAGGCATGCTAGGACCGTAAATGTCTGCATCTATTAGCCCTACTTTTGCGCCCATTTGTGCGAGAGATATAGCTAAATTAGCAGCTATGGTAGATTTACCCACACCTCCTTTGCCTGAAACGACAGCAATGATATTTTTTACCTCTGGTAGTACTGTTCTACCTTCTTCTCTTCGTGTGGTAACATTTGCGGACATGTTTACCTTTACCACTGCATTCGGATCTACCATGAGCTTAATAGCATTGATACAAGCTTGTTCTATAGCTTCTTTAAGCGGACAAGCGGGTGTTGTCAATACCACTGTAAATTCTACTTTATTTCCATCAATTACAATGTCTTTGACCATGTTCAAGCTTATTAGGTCTTTGCCTAAATCAGGTTCTTGTACATGGCTAAGTGCTTCAATAACTTTTTCTTTGGTTATCATAGTGCATGAAGTACCTTATTTGTACTAAACAACAAATTAAGCAAAAAGTTACAAGTATAAAAAATGAATGCATTAAATTATTAAGTCTATTTTCTATTTGTTAATATAGCGGAGTAATTATGGGCAGAAAAGTATTAAAAGTAGGGAATTACGAACTTGCGGGAGTAGAGTTTCTGATTAACGCAAAGAGAATAAAGAAACGTATTGGGATAAAGTTACAAGCGGTAGCACAGGAAGATATAGCAGTTGTTACTTATCAAACTTTTATGGGGTAAGTTTGAAGTCTATTACGTTGTGGGTAAAGCATTTTGTAGAAGCAGGTGCAGAAAGACAAGAAGCGCAAAGTCAGAGCAAGGCGTTTAAGTAAAGAGCAGAAGAAGAAAATAAAAGACGTGTTAAGAGAAAGTTCGATGGGTATAGCCACGGGACTTGGACAGGTCCTATGTAAAACAAGTATAATGTGTATTACAAGAATGCACAGATGTATATAAAGAGGCTGGGATTTTTGTATCAGAAAGTGAGAGGGATTTAACAGGGCAAATAGCTGTACATTTTCAAAAGACAGGAAATGCCGATACTTTTATCAGCCACCTTAAAGGGTACTCAAAGTTTATCGCAAAGACAGAAAGATGGTAAAGGTATTGGATAATGTGAGGTATCATCGGGCTAAAAAAGTACAAGTATGGTTAAAACGCAATAAAGAATAGAATTTCTTTTTTACCTCTTTATTCTCCTGACCCAATCCCATAAAGGGCTTGGTGGTACATGCGTAAAAAAATTAAACATAACCGTTATATTCAAATCCTGCACGAAAGAAAAATACTGTTTTGGAAAATGTTCTCTCACTTCCTTAAACCTAACGACGAACTCAAAAAAGTTTGTGAACTTAATTATTACACTTAATATAAGTTTTAATTTTTTTTGGGCGTGCCCTTGTGGGCAAAAGCCCACAAGGTCGGCGTGCTACGGGCTACGCTAACGCTTCGGTGCTTCGCTTCGCTCCGCACCGTGCTAACGCACGCCCTTCGCATGCCTCACGCAAACAGTATTTTTATGTTTTATTTCATTTTATGTATATTCTTTGCTTTATTTCTTGCCTAAATAAAGTAAAACAAAACCTTTTAGCTTATTTTGCGCTTATTTTCAGATATTTACAAAGTTAAATGATATTCTAACTCACATCAAATTATGTTTTCTTAAAAATACTTCGTCTACTTTGGCAATCTGCATGACTACCTCTTTGGATATACCTTGTTTGAGCATCTCCTTTATCATATTGATTTTATCTTGCTCTAACTGTTCTGCGCGTTGCTTTTCTTGCTCTAGTTCTTTTTCTTTTTGCTCTGCGCGTTGTTTTTGTTGTTCTGCGCGTTGTTTTTCTTGTTCTGCACGTTGTTTTTCCCACTTTAATTCCTCTGCTAATTTCTCTTTATCTCGTTCTACCATCTTAAAACTCTCTATTATCTCATCCTCTATCTCCATGCTCTTCCTTACCTCCTCCGACGCAGCTGCCTTCAACAACCGCCTTATTACCTCACGATACCGCTCAGGATAATCCTCCTCATTGATACTAATCTCATACTTATACTCCTGCTCATCAAGCAAAGACAATATCATCTCTAACTCATTTCGCCGTGTCTCTTTTAACTTCGGTATCTGTACTATCACACAATCATGTGTCAAAGACTCAATAAACTCATCTTTTATGTCAATGACTTCCTGCGTGCTGTTATCCGTAACACTCCTGCGTACGCGGATTACAGGATACGGTGGATTGCTTGACAAGGGATAACCTAAAAAATATACCCTAATAATCGGTAAAGCTTTGAACCTATCTTTTTCTGTTCTCATCAAGTTTTGTTCTGCCCTGTACTGTTCTGCTAAATACCGCCTAAACCGTAAAATATCCGTAGGAAATTTAGCTTTTTGTACTTCTATTAAGACTACTTTTTCTGTGCCATCGGCGTTCTTTATTTTAGCATTAAAATCTATGCGATACACAGTCATGGAAATAACATCCATTATGTATTCCTGCGGTCTGACTTCAAGTTCAATAATCTCTTCCTGCAATAAATCCGATAAAAGTAGCTTGGCAATTTTGTTATCTTCCATCAAATACTTGAATACAACGTCATACGCAGGATTGGCAATTTTTATCATGGTACAAAAATAAACAGAAGAGCTTAATTTTAGTTTATAGCGCGTTTTACCTTGTTTTAATTTGATTATCAGGTATGTAAAAGGTTAAACTTTGGATAAATGCGTTTAGTATGTTCTTTCTGCGTGAGGCATGCGGAGGGTGGGCGATAGCCCAGTGCGAAGCGCAGCGAAGCACCGAAGCGATAGCGTAGCCCGTAGCACGCCGACCTTGCCCACACAAGCGCAGCGAAGTGTGGGCAAGGGCACGCCCAAAAAAATTAAAATATCGTTTTTACAAAAGAAAAATAGGCTTTATGCGGCACTTAAATAAAATAAAACGTTTGAGAGAGAAAGACATAAAAGTGTAACATGTTGTGGCAAAACCAACTTTAATCCAATAGAAAACGGCAAAACGTTTTTATGTTAAAAAGAAATTAAAAATCCCCTTGACAAAATATAACTTCTTTTTATATCTTTGCAACCGCTTTTGAAAGAATGGTAATGTAGCTCAGTTGGTAGAGCAAAGGACTGAAAATCCTTGTGTCGGGGGTTCGATTCCCTCCATTACCACAAGAAATAAAGCAAGCTAAAAAGCTTGCTCTTGTTTTTTTATGTAGGTACTAACTGCATTGTGTAACGCGGTTTTAGTAGTTTATAAAAGGATAGTTTGGTTCTGCATACACATCTTTGTAAAGTTCATCAGGCGTAGGAAAGGGCGATTCATCGGCGAATTTTACACTCTCCTCTACAATTTGATTAACTTTTTGCTCTATGGCTTGGCACTGTGCTTCGGTAGCACCTGCTTCTATGGCTTCGCGTTTGAGATCCATGACAGGGTCAAGATTTCTAAACTGCTCTAGTTCTTCTTTGGTTCTGTATTTAGCAGGGTCAGACATAGAATGCCCACGATAACGGTAGGTTCTAACTTCCAAAAAGGCTGGTCCATGCCCTTTACGAGCTAATTCTACGTATTTTTTGGTAGCTTCATAAACATCCCTTGCTTTCATTCCATTAACTTGTTCAGAGGGCATGTCATACGCTAAACCTAACTTGTAAATGTCGGTAACATTAGAGCTGCGCTCTACGGAGGTTCCCATTGCATACAGATTGTTTTCGCAAATAAATATCACCGGCAACTTCCACAGCATAGCCATATTAAAAGTTTCATGAAATGATCCTTGGCGTACTGCGCCATCTCCCATAAAGCATACACAGACACTATCTTCTTTCATGTATTTAATTTTGAAGGCAATCCCTGCGCCCAAGGGAATTTGTCCACCTACAATGCCATGTCCGCCCATAAAGCGATGTTCTTTTGAAAATAAGTGCATAGAGCCCCCCTTTCCTTTTGAGCAACCTGTAATTTTACCGTACAGTTCAGCCATGATACTATTAGCAGACATTCCCTTAGCTAAGGCTTGTCCATGTTCTCTGTACGCAGAAATCATATAATCGTCGGGGCGAAGGGCTGCGGCTACGCCCACGGCTACGGCTTCTTGCCCAATGTACAGGTGGCAAAAACCTCTTATTTTTTGCTGTGTTTGATAGATAAATCCTGCTTTTTCTTCAAATTTGCGCATCAGAAGGGCTTGCTCATACCAATTGAGCAAAAACTCTGCAGTATATTCATCTTTTTTGACCTGTGCTTTTTTAGCCATGCTACAAATGTATAAAAATTCCTTAATAAAGCCCAAAATAGTTTCTAAAAAATGTTTTTACGGTTTATTATTAGATAAATTTTTGTGTTTTGTCAATACACGTGCACTTCGCCAATGAGGTCATAATTGACAAAAGCATTTATTTTTTGAATAATCTGCTGTTTACGATAATGAAGCTCATTGCGCCAGCAGCTATTATTGAGCTTTACATGCAACGCTTTATCTTTTATGAACAAAGAAACTGTGTGTTCTGCGGCATGCTCTCCCACAATGTCCTTCCAATGAGAGATTACTAACTGTTCATACATTTGTTTGTCTAAACTACTTTGCTTCAAAAAAGAATGAATACAGTCCGATAAAGTGCTTTCTCCGTATAACCGCTCTTTCATAAGTCAATAATATAAACATTCTTTTGAACGGACAAGTGCTTTATTCTATCTCTTTGCGTATCAGTGATAAATATTTGACCCTGGATATATTTATCTAAAAAGCAAAAAAGATGTTTCAAGCGTGAAAGATCTAGTTTGTCGCAAATGTCATCTAAAAGTAAAATGGGATAAGTTTGCTTTTTTTGGGCAATATACAAGTACTGCGCTAATTTAAGAGATAAAATAAACGTTTTTTGCTGTCCTTGTGAAGCAAAAGATTGGGCAATTAGGCCATTTATTTTGAAAACAATTTCATCTCTGTGTACTCCTGATAGAGTTCTTCCTGCACTGATATCTCTTTTGTGATGCTGCATCAAGTAAGCTGCTAAATTCGGTTTATGGTGGGATAGATATTCTATAGAAGGTAATTCTGTGCTATTACACAATTTTGAGTATACTTCTTTGAAAGTAGGTTCAAAATGGCTGAAAAACTCCTTACGGTAAATAAATAGCGTTTCTCCGAACTGCTCTAACAGGTTGTCATAAGTAATGAGTAGCTCTGCGTTGTAAGGTTGTATATTTTCTTGTATTTGTTTGAGTAGGCTATTTCTCTGTTTAAGCACTTTTTGATACTGTATTAAGGCATGAAGATATTCAGGGTATAACTGTGCTAAAACAAGGTCAAAGCTGCGTTTGCGAAACTCATGGCTTTCTATCAACGCATATACGTCATAAGGGGCAAAAAAAAGCATGTTTATTTTACCTACATACTTACTTAAATTTGGGACAACATTTTGATTAAGCCATATTCTTTTTCCTGTTTTTGAGTGATAAGCATAACGTATAGTATCTACTTGATTTTGAGTAATAAATTTACCTTCTACTGCCGTGTATTCGTAACCGTAGGTAATGTTTTCTCTATCTAAGTGCTGAAAGTAGCTTTTGGTAAAGCCAAGGCAGTAAATGGCGTCCAGAATATTAGTTTTACCTACTCCATTCAAACCTGTAATAAAATTGATTTCAGGGACAAAGGTTAGCTCCCTTTGGATATGATTACGAAAATACTCTAATCTCAATGTTTGAATGTACACTTTGACAAAATACAAAATAGTTGATGAAAAATTTTATTTTGCCCATGAAGTAGTGTTTACTCTGCCTTAAAAATTACTTGGGTTAATCCACCATCATTTGTTACTTGGTAGGAATCAACGTTCTTTTCGTGTCGTTTAATGTACGCATGAATGTATTCTTTTAATTTGCCTGAACCTATACCATGTATGATACTTATGCTATTGAGATTGTATTGTAGAGCTCGCAAAAAGAAATTTTCAAATTCTAAACGCTGTATTCTAAATATTTCATCCACATCATCATTAGGTATTTTAGCATAAATTGGGTTAGATTTTTGAAGTACTTCCCAGTGCAAGTCTATTTCTGTAGCTAATTTGGGTTTATCTTTGGTTGTCTTTATCTCTTTTGCTTGGTAGCCTATACCCGCTTGTTTGAGAATTTTTATTTTTTCTGCAATTTCTTGATTTTCTGAAATTTGTAGATTGGTTTGGTCTTTTTGGGATTCTTTTTGTGGTGCAGGGGCTTTTTCTACTAACATAATTAGTTTAGCGTCTATTTCAATCTCCATGTCCATATCTTGAATATGTACAGTGATAAGATTATCTTGTATGTTAGTTATCACTCCTGCTGACTTTTCATGGATAAGTGCTACTTTATCTCCAATGTTAAACGTGTGCATATTGCAAATTTACTAAATAAACGCGGAAGGACGATAACGTTAAATTTTGTTAATTAGCTACATGCAGTACGATTTTGCCAAAGGTGAGGTATTATTAGTAGATAAGCCTTTGCATTGGACATCTTTTGATGTAGTGGCTAAATTAAGAACGCTTTGCAAGGTAAAAAAAATAGGTCATGCAGGTACCTTAGATCCTTTAGCCACAGGGCTGCTAATTATATGCACGGGTCAAAAAACTAAAACTATTGAGCAATACCAAAATTTGCCTAAGACTTATCAAGCTACAATTACATTAGGTGCCACTACTCCCACATACGATGCAGAATTTCCACCTGAAAATCATAGACCTTATGAGCATATTACTGAAAGCCAAGTTAGAGCAATAATTGAGAAAGAATTTATGGGCGATATTCTACAAGTTCCCCCTATATACTCGGCTATCAAAGTAAAAGGGAAGTCAGCATATCAGTTAGCTCGAAAAGGTAATAAAGTAGAATTAGAACCACGTAAAGTGCACATTTATCGTTTTGATTTAATTGACATGCGGTTACCACACTTAAACGTAGAAATAGAGTGCAGTAAAGGAACTTACATTCGAAGTATAGCTCATGATTTAGGACAAAAATTAGGCACTGGGGCATATTTAAGTCAGCTGCGCCGTATAAAAATTGGGAGTTTTCACGTAGAACAAGCTAAAACAATACAAGAATGGGTAGGTATTCTGACCAAGAGTTAAAACGGTACAGTGCTATCTTAGCTTAAAAGTTTTTCTTTGACTTTATCAACGTCTTCGGCAGTATAATTTTCTATGACATGAATGTTTTTTTGATAAATATACCATATAGTTCCGCTGACTTGTTTTATTTCATTCAAGTCATGGGTACTCATAATAATGGTTTTGCGTTCATTTTGGATAATATTTTGCAACAAGTGATAAAATAGTTTTTTTTGTTTAATATCCAAGTGCTGTGTAGGTTCATCTAGCAATAGAATTGGGGTATTTTGTGCAAGTTTTTGAGCTAGCCATACTCTTTGTGCTTCACCGCCTGAGAGCTCGCGTATTTTTCTGTGTTTTAAGGTATCTGTTTGAGTACGATATAAAGCCTGTTGGCAGATCTCAGTATCCTCTGCTGAATAATGCCAAAATACAGGGCGGTAGGGATATCTACCCATTAAG
Source organism: Bacteroidia bacterium (assembly GCA_025056095.1). NCBI lineage: Bacteria > Pseudomonadati > Bacteroidota > Bacteroidia > Bacteroidia bacterium. The sequence continues at coordinate 8,773 of JANWVW010000008.1, read as the reverse complement.
ACTATTTCCCACACGGTTAAAGGTGCAAAAACTGTATTCTGTTGGGCAAGTAGAGCTACTTTTTGGGCTAATTTGCGAGTAGATAGATTTTGTATATCTTGGTTTTCAACATATATTGTACCTTGATAGAATATATTTTTAGTGATGGCTTTGAATAATGAGCTTTTGCCACTTCCGTTTAGTCCTAAAAGAGCATAAAAAACACCTCGTCGTGCGCACAACGAGGTGTTCTTCAAAACAGTTTGTCCATAATAGGACAAGGATAAGTTTTTTAGAGTTAGAACACAATCAGTATTCATCTTCAGGGAATAGAAAATCCTCATCTGTGGGATAATCTGGCCAGATTTCTTCTATACTTTCATAAGGTTCCCCATCATCTTCTAATTGCTGCAAGTTTTCTATAACTTCCAAAGGTGCCCCTGAACGAGTGGCATAATCAATCAATTCTTCTTTGGTAGCTGGCCAAGGGGCATCCTCAAGGTAAGAAACTAATTCTAATGTCCAGTACATAGCTCTTTTGAAAAAAGTGGTGCGAATATAATAAAAAATTTGATTAAAACAAACAAGAGTCTATAATGTCTTTTTTCGGATTTGACACAAAAAAGTATGCAACAAAATTTTTGATTTTTGAAACAATCCCAAAAAGTACAGTAACCACAAAATCAATTGCTACTGTTATAGTGTTTAGTTATCCATTTGAGTTGAATAACTATTTCTAAAAGTTTCATTTTTTACAAAAAATTCTATTTTTGCATGACGTTGGTTGATACGTTATGCGAGGTGTATTAGCGATAATTGGATTATTTTTAATAAGAGCCTTATCATTTGCCCAACCCGAGTTTGCCGCTGACTACAAAGAAGCTAAGTACTATGAGGATTTAGAAGATTATCAAAACTTACTTAAAGTTTATGAACGGATATATCAAAAAGATACTAGTAATGCTCTGATTAAGTATAAAATTGGACAAGTATATGCGGAAAAGCTCAATCAGCCCGAAAAAGCTATGTCATATTTTATTGCTGCAGCTAAGTCAGGTGGAAAAAACATAGAAGCACGATTATACTACATTGTAGGAAATTACTATAAGAGTAAAGGGAAATTTCAAGAAGCACTGTACATGTTCCAAAAATATCTTGTAACTTGTCCGATTAAAGACATTACCACAGTAGACGCTGAAAAATCTGTAAAACATTGCAAAGTAGGTATTCAACTGCTCAAACGACCTATTATCTCTACTACTACTAATATGGGACCCGAAATAAACTCTCCTCAAGAAGATAACCACATAGTTATCGCCCCTGACGAAAGTTTTATTTTGTTTGCTTCAAATAGACCAGATAAAAATACTGCAGCAGGTGGAAGTACAGATATTTTTATGGCAAGGCGAGTAACAGGAGTAAAATATGCTAATCCTGTGCGCCTACCTCCACCAGTTAACACAAATGGTTATGATATTCCATTATGCTTAATGCCCGATGGCAAAACTTTATACATTTTCAACTCACTCAAAAATGAAGGTGATATTTATGTAACCACATTGGACCCCACTACAGGTAAATGTACTCCTCCTCAACCCTTACCCCCTACTATCAACCGCCCTGATAGTTATGAGGGTGATGCTACCCTCTCTCCCGATGGAAAAATGATTATTTTTACTAGTGATAGAGAAGGAGGAATAGGGGGAAAAGATTTATATATCAGTTACAAAGATGATAAAGGAGAATGGCAGCCTGCACAGCTCATGGGCTTTAATATCAATACTGATGGTGATGAATTTGCTCCTTTTTATCACGCAGAAACCAAAACTTTATATTTCAGCTCTAACAAACATCCAGGCATTGGAGAAACTGACATATTCCGAACCACTTTACAACCTAATAATACCTGGACACCCCCTGAAAATTTAGGTATACCCATCAATACTTATAGAGATGATGAGGGTTTTGTTATTTCACCTAAAAGTAAAGTTGCTTATTCTTGTTCACGAGGAGATGTTAAAGAGCGAGAAGGCTATCAAGACATTTATCAAATAAATATACCTAAAGGTTTAGAAGGTTTAGCTACGGTTTCATTCACAGGAGTAGTAAAAGACAAACGAACACAAAAGCCTTTGGAAGCCAAAATTATTATCGAAGACATTCAAGCTAAACAACGAATTTCAGAACTTACCACAGACCCTTTAGATGGCTCTTATACTATCATTTTGGCACCGGGTAAGGAATACGCTATCTCTATTACTGCACCAGGATACTTATTTACCTCTGATAATATCGTTATCCCCGCTGATACTAAGGCACAAGAAATTACTAAAAACCAATTCCTAACTCCTATTTCGAAGGGCGAAAAAGTAACTCTCAATAATATATTTTTTGATACAGGTAAAGCTACTCTAAAGCCACAGTCAATTTTGGAGCTTAATAGAGTAGTAGCTTTAATGCAGGCTAATCCACGTATGAAAATACGCATCAACGGACATACAGACAATCAAGGTGATGAGAAGTCCAATTTAATTTTATCAGAGGAGCGTGCTAAATCTGTGGCAGATTATCTTATCAAAGCAAATATAGCCCAAGACCGAATCCAAACCAAAGGATTTGGACAATCTCAGCCGATAGCAGATAATTCTACCGAAGAAGGAAGAAGACTAAACCGGCGAACAGAGCTCGAAATAATAGAATAGAAAACACATACATTCTATTCGCTTTTTTTGTATATTTGTAGTATGAAGGTATGGCTTGTACTAGCTATTAAGTGTGCTTTTTTGTTATCTATGTATGCTCAGGAAGCTTTCAGGGGAAAAGTGTGGGGTAGTTCTGTTTCCGCTTTACCTAATAGAGAGTATTCTGAAACTGAAAGTGATGGCATAGCATCCTATGATGGCTATGAAGATAGAAAAGACCCTAAATTTATCAATGGAGTTAGGTTACATAATATACTGTACTTTTACAAAGATAATAAGCTTGTCAAAGTCAAAGTTACTCTTCGCGAAGATAAAGAAGGCGACGCTGATGCTATATTAGGATACTTACAGTCCATTTATGGTTCAGAAATAAAAAAAGAAAATATTTACACAGGATCAAGGCTCTATACACAAACTCGATACACTTTTCAAGATAAAAATGGCAATTATATAGAATATTACAAAAATGAATGGAAAGATAAATCTATTTTTACCGACGAATTCGTACGTACTAACAATACTATTCGCTCTTATTTTGTCATTTATTCTCCGAACATGCACGCCAGTATGTCAGATTGGTAAAATCCTATGTACAACCGCTATTTTAATCCAGTTTTTGCTCTTGTGATATTATGTATTGTATTTTTTTTAAGTTGTAATAAAAAAATAGACAATCCTGGATTAGTTTCTACGTACGTGTACTATCCGATATCTGAAAATAAAACTTACAAGTACTACGTAGTGGATAGTATTACAGAAGGTTTTGCCCCAGCAGTACTGACGGTTTTTAGATACTATTTAATAGAAACTTTTCGCGAAATACAGAAAGATGCCAAGAACAGACCTATACGTAGATTTGAAAATGAATATGTTTTTATAGATAGCCCCACCGGACACACTGCCAAAGATTTCTACTCTATTTTTGATAGCATACGAGTAGGCTATGACTATCAAGATAAAAATGTAGTAGAGCGTACTTTGGAAAATATCAGATATATAATACTTAAAACGCCCTTCGTTTCTGGTGCATCTTGGGATGGAAACGCCTATAACATCTTGGGAAAAAAAATGTACCGTATTACAACTTTAGACACTCTTGTAAATACCCCCGCAGGTATATATTCAGGCATGCGAGTATTAGAGTCTAACAAGGATAACATCGCAGGTTTAGATTATTCACAAGCTATCTACGTAAAACATATCGGTAAAATAGCCAAAGAAATCAAACTTGTAGAATATAACAATGACCAAGTTCCTAAACCTGTGTATATTCGCCACACTGTTCAGTTACTGCAAGAACTTCCATGAAAAGTAAAGTTTTAATCATTTACACAGGCGGAACTATCGGAATGATAAAAAATAGTGATGGTACTCTAGTTCCCTATGACCTGAATACTATTCTTAGTCAAATTCCTGAATTACAGCGTTTAGACTGCGAACTAGATTTTTGTGTAGCCTGCGCTCCCGCTTTGGACTCTTCTAATATTCAACCTGAACATTGGGCTACCTTTGCACAAATTATTCAAAACAGATTCAGTGAGTTTGATGGTTTTGTAATCTTGCACGGTACAGACACAATGGCTTATACTGCATCCGCACTTTCCTTTATGTTAGAGGATCTGACCAAGCCTGTGATACTTACAGGTTCACAGTTGCCTATGAATATTTTACGCACCGATGCACGTGAAAACTTCATTACCGCAGTAGAATTAGCATCTGCGTACAAAAAAGGAATGCCGAATATTAGTGAAGTTTGCATTTATTTTGGAAACACACTCTTGCGAGGTAACAGAGCAAGAAAACTACACACTGAAAAATTTAATGCTTTTGAATCACCCAATTATCCACCTTTGGTAGAGGTAGGAGTAACGTTACAATATAAGTACAATTTTTTTTGCTACGAACCTAAAAATACGCTAAACATTTTTACACAGTTAGATACTCATATAGGTTGGGTTAGTATATTTCCGGGTATGTCTGCTGCACAGCTTGAATATTCCCTTTCTAATCCCAGTGTTAAGGCTTATATCATACAAGTTTTTGGCATGGGAAATATGATGAACTTTGAAAAATATCAAGAAGTACTTGAAAAAATAACTCAAAAAGGAATTATTTTATATGTTCTAACACAGTGCATCAGTGGAAGTGTTCAATTAGGAAAGTATGAAACCAGCTTGCCTTTGCTCAAAGCAGGAGCAATTTCAGGTTTAGATATTACTCCCGAAGCAGCACTTTGCAAATTGATGTATATTTTAGGAAAGTATAGAAGTGAGGAAGCAAAAAACTTTTTAGCTCGTAGTATAAGAGGAGAAATAACAGTATAACAATTTATTATTTTTTTTCAGTATTTTTTTTACTTTTAGCTTCTGCAATACCTTTTGCAGTTCTGCGTCCAAGATACTTTTCGCATTGAGCTTCAAAATAGTAATGTGAAGGTGTGTTAGTAGTAGAGATAATTTTTTCGTATGCTTCGCAAACAAATTTCATTCCCATGTCCACGTCTGCCCTTGGATCTTTAATTTTGTCAGGATGAGTGAGATCATAAATGCAGCATCCATTGAGGTATTGCTGAAGGAGTTCTTTTTTATACTGAAAAGAAGAAATTTCTATTTCTTTGGCTTCTGGCGAATCGTAATATACAACTACATCATCAGTATCCTGGATCCAAGCAAATAGTTTGAGTTTCAAATCTCTACTTTGAGGAAGTAAAGGGTTTTCTCTCAACAAATGGATTAGATAAATAGCTTCTATGTTCTCTGCCTTATCTTGCATATAGCCATAACTTTGAGCAATTTTTTTCTTCTCTTCAAAAGAAACTTCTGGTTGAGCATAGCAAGGTAAGTTCCACGTAAATACAAGCCAAAGTGTGATGATAAAATACCTCATAATCTCTACTGCACAAATTAAACTCAAAGTTAATAAAAAAATGTACCAAAGTAAAGCTAAATTTTACTTTGGCACACAACTTACTGTAAATCAATGAATAAATTTATCAGACTTGTACTACTTCCTTGACTTCGGGAATCATACGGGTCAAAAGTCCTTCTATGCCTGCCTTTAAGGTTAAAGTAGAGGATGGGCATCCATGACAAGATCCTTGCATTTGTAAATGTACTACTCCGTCTTTGAAGCCTTTGAATATCACATCTCCGCCATCCATAGCTACCGCAGGGCGAATATGCGTTTCTATAATTTCTTTTATTTTTTTTACAACAGGATCTGTATCTTCTTCTTCAATATTCTCTACGTTTTCTACAATGGGTTTGCCTGATTGTACATATTTCAGGATAACCTCACCAATATGCGGAATAATGGCATCCCATTCAAATTCAGGGCGTTTAGTAACAGTAACGAAGTTAGCTCCAAAAAAAACGCGAGTTACAAAGTTCATGGCAAAAAGCTCTGCGGCTAGTCCCGAACGTTTAGCAGATTCAGCATCGGCAAATTCTGCTGTACCAAATGGCATAATCACTTTTGTTAAAACAAATTTTAAGGTATCTGGATTGGGCGTATATTCAGTATACAGTTCCATAACTATTTAGAAGCAGTATAAATAATACAATTTGTTTGCAAAAATAGTTCTATAGTTTTGAAATTACAACTCCATAAGCAATTTACTTACAGCAAAGATTTTCTATTTTTGTATTGACTATGCCCTATTTTATAGGAATTACAGGGGGAAGTGCATCAGGTAAAACGTATTTGCTCAATAGAATTGAAGAGGCTTTTTCACCTCATCAGATTAGTTTGATTTCACAGGATAATTACTACAAAGAATATGAGCTACAAATTAAAGAACCTGATGGCAGTGTTAATTTTGACCACCCTCAATCTGTGGATTTGCTCGCTCTAGCAGCTGATATTGAAGCCTTAAAACAAGGAAAAAGCGTATCTCGTAAAGAATATACCTTCAATAATCCAAACAAGGTTCCATCGATTATTACTGTTCATCCTGCACCTGTTATCATCGTGGAAGGACTTTTTATTTACTATCAGCCTGAAATTGCTCGGCAGATAGATTTTAAGATATTCATTGAGTCCCATGAATATGTTCGCCTGACACGCAGAATTATTCGCGACCAAAAAGAAAGAGGTAGGACCTTAGAAGACGTTTTGGAAGAATATAACAAGTATGTAGCCCCAATGTATAAACGATATGTAGAGCCTTTTAGAGATGATGCTGATATCATAATTCCCAACCACAAACAGATGAACAAAGCTGCGGATATGCTCATTTTGTATATACGTAATTTGCTTCAACAACATAACGAGTTTACAAAGTGAGTAAGTGTACAAAATTTTGTTGAGTTTGTATAATTTAATTTGATTTTTTGGGCGTGCCCCTTGCTGCGCAAGGGTCGGGGCATTCCGCACTGCGCTTCGCTTCGGTACTTCGCTAACGCTTCGCACTGCCTAACGGCATGCTCCATGCCCCTCACGCAGTTGACCTGTGCAGTTATGTCTTTACCTTGTTTAAGCTTGAAGTACAATCACTTACAAGCTAAAACTTGGCATAAGAAACAAAGAAACGATGGTTTCAGAGATCCCTTGCGTGAGGCATGCGAAGGGTGGGCGTTAGCCCAGTGCGTAGCGAAGCGAAGCACCGAAGCGATAGCGTAGCCCGAAGCACGCCGACCTTGTGGGCATGAGCGCAGCGAAACGCCCACAAGGGCACGCCCAAAAAAATTAAAAACTTAATCTTTTTCGGTACAAAAACATAAACTCAACCTTTCAACTTTAAGTTATTCTTGTGCCTCTCTTTATCTCTTAAAGTTTTTTTATCCAGATTTTTTTGTATAGCTTCGGTGAGATTTACACCTGTTTGATTGGCTAAACACACTAATACAAAAAGAACATCCGCCATTTCATCTGCTAAATTCACAGAAGCATGAGCGGCTTCCTCGGGGTTCTTAAATGATTGCTCACCGTAAATTCTTGCCATCAAGCTTGCTAACTCACCTACCTCTTCCATTAAAAGGGCAGTATTTGTTAGCTCATTGTAATATCTTACTCCATACGATTTAATCCAGCTATCCACAGTTTTTTGCAAAGTTTCAATGTCCATAAAACAAAAATAAACAGTTTATCAAAACAGGTGCTTGATATCAAGATTTTATCTATATTTGCCATCAAAAGTAAAATTAGAATAGTCTAAACTATACTACAAAAATGGAATTCAAAGAGATAAAAGAGCTAATCAAGCTTATCAATGAAAGTAATTTAACTGCTGTGAGCATCAAGCAAGGGGATTTTGTGCTAAAAATTTCCAAAGAGAAAGAAGTAATAACCCCCACAGTTGTAGCTACTCCCCCACAAGTGGTAACTGCTCCAGTAATATCCCCTTCAAATCAGCTACCCAGCATGGAAAACTCACAGCAAACGGATGCTAAACCAGCTAAACCTACTTCACAAGAGGAAGAAAGTAAAAACCTTATTACTTTCAGGTCGCCGATGATAGGTACATTCTACCGCGCTCCCAAAGCTGATGCAGAACCTTTTGTTAAAGTAGGGGACATAGTAACCAAAGGTAAAGTACTCTGTTTGATTGAAGCTATGAAAATTTTTAATGAAATAGAATCAGATGTAGATGGTAAAATTGTTAAAGTATTGGTAGACAATGCTACTCCCGTAGAATATGACCAGCCCTTGTTTTTAATAGAACCTACAAACTAAATTGGATTGGTAACACAATAACATGCATAGCCTGTGTTTATTTAAGACACAGGCTTACTTTATTTGAAGCTAATATGTGAATTCTACTCTGCGTTTATACATCACTAGTTTTGCTGGTTTTATGCACTTCTATAGCATCAGTGGCTTGGTTGATAGGTAAGGATACATAAAAAGTAGTATTTCCAGGTTCAGAAGTGAAGTACATTCTACCATTATGCTTTTCTATAATCTTTTTACAAATATCTAACCCTAAGCCTGTACCTTCCCCTTTAGTTTTAGTGGTGAAAAATGGCTCAAAAATCTTATCCTGAATCTCAACAGGAATCCCTGGTCCGTTGTCATTGATAGAAACTAAAATCTCATTCTCCTTGACCTCAGTTTTAATTATTAACCGACCTTTGTACTGCATTGCTTGTAAG
>JANWVW010000007.1 GCA_025056095.1 Bacteroidia bacterium | reverse complement strand
CTGTTTTCGTATGTATTCTAATGCTTTGAACTTCATTGCCCATTCGTCATCGGAGAGAGCGTGTGGGTCAAGGTGGAGATAATACTGCAAAAGGGTATCTATAAGAACTATCCAGTGGGTATCAGGTTTGAAGTGGGTTTCACTTAAATTTTTTTTAGTTCCGCTTCTTTGACTTCAATGAGTTCGCCGAGCTTTTTGCACAGAGCAAAAAAGCAGGCGTCCTCGTCCATCAGTGAGGTGTCTCCGCCTAACCAGCAGTTTTTGAGAATAAACTCATTGTACTTGATGCTGTCATTGGCATATACGTTTGCTGCGCTGAGGATTTTACGGTCAGGCTTGCGAAGATAGCCGATTTTATCTTCTACGGTAACAGCATAGACTTCGCCGTATTTTTGTTTCCATTCCTGAATTTGTTTTTCGGTAATTTCCATATTGATAAATTAAAGGTTAAGAACAGGTTTAATGCTGTATGCGTGAGGCATGCGAAGGGCGTGCGTCAGCACGGTGCGCAGCGAAGCGCAGCACCGAAGCGAAAGCGTAGCCCGTAGCACGCCGACCTTGTGGGCATGAGCGCAAGCGAATGCCCACAAGGGCACGCCCAAAAAAATTAGCTGATTACCTCGCATCTTATTTTTTCATAGGTTGGTTTTGTGGTAAATATGTCTTCTGTCAGATTATCTAACTGCTGAATGCAAACTTTTATAGCCTGTTCAGATTGATCTATGCCTATCCAGTTTCTGCCCAAGTAATGAGCTACCTTTAAGGTAGTCCCTGAACCACAAAAACAATCTAATACATAACTATTTGGATTTGAAGACGTTCTGATGATAAGATTTAATAACTCCGCATTTTTTTCTGTCGGATATACAGGGTACTGAGGGTCTTTCATCTCCCAAACATCTTGTACCCTTTTTCCTTCCTGCTCATCTAAATAAATTTTCTTACGAGGATTGCCTGTATCTGACCACTCAATAAGTCCCTGCTTATCCCAAAGTTCTAAGGTATTTACATCCGTCCGCCAGTGCCTACCTTTAGGTGGAAGTAACCCCCTAAATGGCTGCGAAGTATAACCTTTTTGGGTTTCTCCTGGAGCATGTAAAGGAATAGTAGTGTAACGCCTGCCATCTTTGTCTATTTTAGGAAATAGTTTGATTTTGTCTTCTTCTGTGTATGGAAGCTTAGGTTCATTCCAAATAGGATTTTTGCCTTTTGAATAGAATAAAATCAAATCCTTGATATTACCGTAAGCTTTTCTGGCAAAATTTTTAGGATTGCACTTAATACGAGTAATGTCATTTCTAAAATTTTCTATGCCAAAAATTTCGTCCATTATAATTTTAACATAATGCCCTATTTTGTAGTCGGTATGTACGTAAATAGAGCCTTGCTCCGACAAAAGCATTTTTAACAAAATTAACCTCTCTCGCAAAAATTCTAAAAAAGCAGCGCCTTGCAACTTATCTGAATAAGCTACTTTTCCATTTTTTTCAGCACTAATGGTGCTAGTCCGTTCATCAGAAAAAGTAAAAATACTATTAGTAGCGAAAGGAGGATCAATGTAAATTAAATCAATCTTTCCTACAAATCCTTGTTTTTCTATCAGGTTTTTAATTACGAGTAGGTTCTCACCAAAAATTAGCTTATTCTTACTTTCTACATCGTTCTGTTTTATCCATTGGCTGTCAGGAATTTGTGCGTAAATTTCTTGTAATGTCTTTTTGTTAGGGTATTGTAAAAACATTGCTTTTGACTTGTACAAAAATAAACAAAAATTATCAAACTTGATACAAAAAATCACGCAATAATAAGGCACTCATGATATTGTATTCTTTGTATTTAGTGGTTAAATCTCGGTACATTTTGTGGTTTCCCTTTATGTACAATACTCCGTCAAGAATTGCAATTTTAATGGCTTTAACATCTGGCGTTTCTAAGGTTTTAATAGCATCTTCAAACTGTGCATTTTGATGCCCTCCAAAATCTGTAAGAAATTTAGCTTCACCTATGATATACTTTTTGTTAAACCTTGCTACAAAATCAAGCCCTTTTTCTCTATTGTAATTCAAAACCTTTCTACTAAATTCAGCTAATTCATAATCACTACCATCTAAGATTGCGTCCTCTTCTGAACTTATGAATTTTTTCAAACTTACAGGTTGTATCCCTAATGCCTTTTTATTTAGCCATCTACGAAAAAGTGGTCCAATTTGCCGATTAGTTTCTTTTGGTTCAGTACACTTTTCAAAGATTTTCTCGAGCCCCATTTCATATAACCGACCACAAATTCTATTTACGGTTTTAGGATTTCGTTCTATTGACCCAATATCTCGTTTAAGAAAAGCCACATAGCTATCTTTTATAGGAAATAAGTCCAAATTTAGAAGTTCCTTAATGAGTGCTACGTTGTCCTGACTTTTGAAAGCCAACTCTATTCTACTCCAATTTTCTTGCTCAATTTCTCTGATTCCTTCGGGAATAGTAGGGTAAACCTGAAATAAGTCATCTAAGTAAGATTTTTGATTTGCGTACTCAATACTTAATGCAGTCCAATAATTCATGGCTAGTTATACAAATTTACACATAATTTAGCTTGAAAATGTGTAATGCTGCTACTGATGGGAAAGAAAGTGGTTATATTTGTATCAGATTATCAAATTTTGTGATTTAGTTTGCGTGAGGCATGCGGAGGGCGTGCGTTAGCACGGTGCGGAGCGCAGCGTAGCACCGAAGCGATAGCGTAGCCCGTAGCACGCCGACCCGAGCGCAAGCGAGGGGCACGCCCAAAAAATAATCCATAAAAAGAAACTCAAAATATCTTACACAATGCCAAGCCTTAACAACACTCAAAACTTAACTTGCACACGCAAATTTAATAACCGCTGACTTAAATAATTAGGCACGCCAAACTGCGTTCCAAATACGTCCTCAATCCAAATGTAAGAAACAGTATTAGCAATTTGAAAAACATTAAACACTTCCAACCCTATCCAAATGGACTTTACCTTGCGTGTGTCATCATAAGAAATCAGTTTGCTGATACCTACATCCACTCTCCGATAAGCAGGCATGGTAAAAATGCTTCTAAAAGCAGGATTATTCGGCGGTCCAAAAGGCAAACCTGAGCCATATATCAAAGCTAAATTGGCTTTTATAGTAGGATTTTTAGGTAAATAATCCTGAAAAACAATCTGTGCCGTTACGGTTTGATTAGTAGGGCGAAGGATGTACCCACGTTCATTGCCTTGAATATCTTTATCCCCTTGAATGTCTTCCTTAGTTTGCATAATACTAAGCGAAAACCAACTTTCTACGGTTCGCACAAATTCTCCATTGATACGAAAATCAAAACCTGTGGCATACCCGCGAGCATTATTTTGTGCAAAATAGCGAATACGAACGTTTTCAATATCATACGGAATAAGGTTAAAGAGCTGTTTGTAATAAGCTTCAGCCATAATTTTGAAGGGTCTATTCCAAATTTTGAGGTTATAGGTAGTTCCTGCAATGTAGTGTATAGAAGTTTGCGCCCGAATTTGAGGGTTAAGCACTCCTGAACGATTGCGCAGTTCTCTGTAAAAAGGGGGCTGCTGATATAAGCCCGTAGCAACTCTGAACTCTATCCCCACAGGAATGGTATCCCCTGTTTTTTTGATGCGTTTCCAATGCTGCGGCGTATAAGTAAACTGCACTCTTGGACTAAACAAAAGCTGATGGTTGTAACTCCAATAGTTAGTCCTTGCACCTACACAAACTTGAACTACATTTTGTTGTGTAGTCCTATCTCTCCAAAAACGCTTATATTGAGCATACCCCTGCCATCGCACAGTTTGAAGGGTAATGTTTGTTTTAAGATATTCCCCCATACTAACAAAATCTGCCGAGTCTACGGCGTTCCACTCTTTCAAAGTATCAAAAATGAGGTTTTGCTCAGCACGCGTACCGAATTCTACTTTGTGTCTTACACTATCATCGACCCATGCTGCTTTATAGTCCCCTGCTATAACCTGAACATTTAAAAAATTCCGCGCATGCTGGTAGTACGTACCAATTCCACGATTAAATATGCATTCATTGAATCCTTCATTACCTAAGTTTGCATTAACATCACAAAGTCTGTATCCCCCTTCTACATCAAAAACTTCACTTTCTTTGGAAAAATAAGTGCTGACAATCCATTTATGTGTCCAATTAAAGTTAGGTTTGTAAGTGCCTACTATTCCGTTAAGAAAAGTGCTATATCGGGCAAATTCTTGTCCTTCAAAAGCTACGAATAAACGCAGTACATTTTTTATTGTGCCAAAAGTAGTTTCTCGGTTAGTGGGATAAAATTGATAATTATTGCGTGCATACGTATTGAGCATGCCTAAGGAGAATTTTTGTGCAGGTTTGTATTCTATCCACGATTGGATATCGGTAAAAGTAGGTTGGTAGTTTCCTTTGGTATCCAGAGAGTTGAGCAAATACCGAGTGCTAGCATAACGTACACCTAAAAGATATGATAATTTTTCGTTTTTAGTTCTGTTTTCTACGTGGATATTTGCACCTAACACGCCTAATTGGACTGAACCTGCTAATTTTTCAGGTTTTTTATATTCTACGGCTAATACAGAAGACATTTTATCGCCATATTTACTTTCAAAGCCGCCCGTACTGAAATAAATACTTTCTGTAAGGTCAGGGTTGACGAAGCCTAATCCTTCCTGTTGCCCGCTGCGTATCATAAAAGGTCTGTAAACTTCTATGTCATTGACATAAATGAGATTTTCATCAAAATTGCCCCCGCGTACAGAGTATTGTGAGCTAAATTCGTTATTACTAACTACGCCTGGTAAGTACCTTAACATCTTTTCTATTCCTCCCGCAGGAATAGGCATAACCTCAATATCTTTGGTTTTAAGGTCAAAATTATCATTACTTTGAGACTTGACTTGGACTGTACCTGTGTGAATCGCTTCATCTACCATTACCATGTTTTTTACTTGCTTCTCTGCTTTGCGCAGTATAGCTTGGTAAAGTTCAGTTTTTTTACCTGTAAGTTTATAGACAATCCAATGCGTACCTGGGGGTAAAATAAGTTTGTAATATCCATTTGTGTCTGAAGTTGTAGCAAAATTGAGAGAGTCCTGTAAATACACGCTTACACCAGGTATAGGTTTGTTGTTGATATCCGTGATTTTACCTTCTAATGAACTTTGCGTAAAAGAGTATGTAACCAGTAGAAACAAATATACACTTAATAAAAAAATCCGCATGCTTTTGCAAAGTAAGTAAAAAAACTTTATTTTTGCTATGAAATAATATGAAACCGAAATTTTTACCTCTTGCTGCTCTTGTTTTTTTCAGTCTGTTTTTAGGTTTATCAGGTTGTAAATATAGCACTAAAAATTTAGAAAATCCGCAGTGGGAAAGTAATGCTTTAACCCCATTAGTAACTACACGTTTAACGATGCAAAACTTGGTAGGGGATACTTCCCTTAAAGTAGAGGGGGATAACTCGCTTACCTACGTACACAAGCAAACTTTGTTAGATATACCCCTGAAAAAGTATCTTTCTATTCCTGATACAGAGTTGGTACAGTATGCCAAGTTAGACTCACTCAAACTTTCTTCAAAAACAGTTACTTATCAGTACACATTAGGAAGGTTTGCTAGGGACTTGATTGCAACAGGAACGCCTTCAAATATATTTTTAGGAAATGCTATAATAGCCAGTCATGGGAGCACTATTCCTAACATTCCTGCGCTTAGCTACACTGCAGGACCCACTTCCCCATGGTCAGAATTTAATGCTACCTCTTTGTTTAAGACCGCCAAGCTCAAAACAGGATTTTTAGAAATTAAGATGGAGAACCACTTTCCTATAGAGATACAAAATTTGAGTTTTGAACTACGAAATAAAACAGATAAGGCTACTATTGCAAACGTAGTCGTTCCTTATGCCTTAGAAGCAGATACAGGAACGTATAAACATACGGAGAACCTTGCAGGTAAAACCATAGAAGGGCTTATGGAAGGGCAGGTAAAAACTATGCAAGTACCTGCATCCACAAATGTTCCTATTGATACAAATAAAGCTATTATTATACATTTGAAAGCATACGATTTACAAGCTGAAAAAGCCACAGCAATATTCCCTACTCAATACTTGAAAAATGATAGAAAGTTTATCGTGTACAACATGGCTGGAAACAACATTACTAAAATTAAAGTAAAAACGGGCAAAATTAGAATAAAAGCCGAGTCAGCCTTGGAGGACACGATGCATATTTTATTTTCTGTTCCAAAAGCCATTAAAGATGGTGATTCTTTAATTGCTATCGCAAAAGTGCCACCTGCTCCCCCTGGGGGCGTACGAGTAGATACCACTACTGCGTATATTGATGGATATGAAATAGACTATACTTACAACGAGCATGGAGGACCAGGTAATACTGTCAACACTTTTGAACAAATATTCAAAGTAAGAATAGATTCTACAGGTATAGAGCGAACAATTGATATATCAGACAGTGTGAAGGTAACTTATGGATTGTATGACGTAGTTCCTGAATATGCCGAAGGGTGGTTTATAAATAAAACTATTAACATAGAACCTGGTAGCGTGGATTTCGCCTTTTTCAACAAAATTAAGGCAGGTACCTTTGACTTTCAAAACATCAACATGGATCTGACCGTAGAAAATTCTATTGGCGTAAATGCTAACCTTTATATAGCAGGTAAAATTAAAGGAGTTAATACTAGAACAGGAAATGTAGTAACCTTAACCTCTCCTGTGATAGATAATCCTATTACTATCTACGGACCTACTCTCTCCCAACCAGGGCAAACCATCACTAATACTTATAGCATTAACAAAAGTAACTCCAATATTCAAGCCTTTTTGAATAATCTGCCCAATAAAATTACTTACGAAGGTGTAGCTAAAATGAATGAAGGCGTACCTAGCACTTCTTACACTAACCACGCGTTTCATAACAGTCGAGTAAAAGCAGATTTGCTTATCAACATTCCTCTTAATGGGGTTGCAGATCATTTAACCTTAGTAGATACCTCCAACATTAGCTTTGCTAATACAGGCGGATTAGAAATTGCCGAAGGTACGCTTAAACTTATGATAGACAATAAATTTCCTTTTTCAGCAGCTATTCAAGCTTATTTTTTGGATGCAAATAAGCAAATCATAGATTCTCTATTTGCTAATGGACCTAAAGTTGCCCAAGCAGGTAAAGATAATGGTGCAGGTCTCATTACTGAACCTAATCGCACAATTATGCCTGCCTACTTCAATAAAGATAGAATGGCACGTATCCGCACTAGCAAGAAAGTGGTATTCAAAATTGTACTCAATACTGTTAATGGTACAAAAATTTACAGTGATTATGGTATTGACCTAAAAATTATTGGCGATTTCAAATATACTTCTTCTACAAGGTAACGATTTTCATTTCCAGCAAGGAAATTGATTCCAATCCCAAGGGTAAGCTACTTCTGTCAAAAATAAACCTTCGGCAGGTGCAGAGTACTTAGCTTCTCTTCTATTCTGGCTGTATGTAATTTCTTCAAGCTGGGTAAGAGTAATTTTTTCCTCGCCCAACTCTATAAGCGTACCTACAATAGCTCGTACCATTCCATATAAAAAACGGTTGGATGAAATGTAAAAAATAAGATGCTTAGGTGCTATTTCTTTCCAATAGGCATATCTCAGTTTGCAAATGTAACTTTTAGTTTCAGATTTTACTTTGCAAAATGACTTAAAATTAGACTGGGATAGCAAAAAATTGGCGCCTTGATTCATCAATTCAATATTTAATGGGCGAGTTAAAAAGTATGCTCTTTGATATAAAAAAGGGTCTTTTTGCTGTATTACATGATATTCATAACTTCGGTATATAGCATCAAAACGGGCATGAAAAGTATCAGGAACCTGGTAAATAACTTGAACAGCAATATCATTAGGTAAAATTCCATTCAATTGACGCACTATGTTTTTAGGTAAAGGTAAGCTATACTCAAAATGACAAAATTGTTGTTTAGCATGTACTCCTGTGTCTGTTCTGCTTGAACTTACTGTTTCTATTTCTTCTTTCAACACTATGGAAAGCGCTTGGTCTAATTTATTTTGCACAGAAACTGCATTTTTTTGACTTTGCCAACCTGCATACCTTGTTCCAACGTAAGAAAGTTGTATAGCGTACTTGGGCATAGCACAAAGGTATCAACCTTTTTTACTTTTTGAAATACAATAAAAAAATAGGATTAAGTTTAAGATGCCTTGATGCTAATTTACATTTCCGTGTTTTTGTACCAAATGCTTTCGGGCTATATCTAATGCCATTAAAGCAGCTCTTTGAATGTTACGTAGTCTATCCTTTTCAAACACAAAACGTTTAGCAAAACTTATATCTTTATCTGCGTAACCTATCCAAACTGTACCTACGGGATTCTCTGTTGTACCTCCATCAGGTCCTGCTATTCCTGTGGTGCTAATAGCCACATCAGTTTGTAGGCGTTTTCTCACGCCCTCTGCCATTTGAATAGCTACTTTTTCGCTTACTACACTATATTCAGCTATATCTTTTGGATTAACATTAAGCTGTGCTATTTTGACCTGTGTATCGTAAGATACAATACTTCCCTTGAAATATACAGAACTGCCTGGTACAGAGGTAATTAAATGTGCAACATAACCACCTGTACAACTTTCCGCAGTCGATATAGTCAGTTTTTTTTGTTGTAAAATTTCTCCTACAATTCCTTGTAAAGTAACATTATCACCTACGCCTACTACGGCATCACCAAAAATTGATCTTATCTCTTTTTCTATCTCTAAGCATTGCTTTTTAAGTTCATTTTCTTGACTACCTACTGCCGTAAAGCGCAGTTGTACTATTCCAATTTGGGGCAAATAAGCTAATTGAATATGCTGTGGTAGCTCTTTCTCTACCTTTTCTAACTTTTCTGCAATGTAGCTTTCTCCCAAGGATGCTATCCAAATTCTATGATGATAGATAACTTGTTCAGCAAACCGTTTTTTGAGTTCAGGTAAAACAAAAGACTGCATCATTTCTTTCATCTCATACGGTACCCCAGGCATAGAGACATAAATAGTCCCATTTTCTTCAAACCACATTCCAGGGGCTACCCCCACAGAGTTAAAAATACAAGTACAGTTGGTAGGTAAATCTGCTTGGGACTCCATTGCAGCATTTAGAGCTCTATTTCTACGCAAGTAAATTTCCCTAATATGTGTTAATACGTTCTCATTTCGGACTACTCCTACATTAAAGTATTCACATAAAGCCTTTTTAGTAACATCATCGCTTGTGGCGCCTAACCCTCCTGTAATTAAAATTACATCAGATCGCTGTGCTATTTCGCTCAAAGTATTTTTGATAATCTCTTTATTGTCTGTAATTG
This sequence comes from Bacteroidia bacterium, assembly GCA_025056095.1. Classification (NCBI taxonomy): domain Bacteria; kingdom Pseudomonadati; phylum Bacteroidota; class Bacteroidia; species Bacteroidia bacterium. Next base: position 23,340 of record JANWVW010000007.1, on the reverse strand, counting down.
TGGTATGTCTATGAACTTTTAGACCAATCTCATTTAATTTTTCGCCTATCCAAGCAGCATTTGTGTTAATGGTCTGTCCGATGAGAATTTCTTCCCCTATGGTAAGAATTTCTATTTCTATTGGTTTCACAAGGTAAAGATATAAAACTTGATAATACTACTCTTCAAAAATTATCACGCTGAACTTTTACTACTTAACAACGTATAGAATTTCTATAAGTATATTTGTGTATGCCTATTGGGTATCACAAGGTAGATAGCAGTGATATAGCTTATTTTGAAAAGATTGTAGGTTCAAAAGAGATTATTTTGCCTAATCAAGAGAAGTATGAAAAGTATTTATCTGACCATACGGAAGATTATGTTTTTTATCCTGATATTGTTTTGAAGCCTAACACAGTGGAGCAGGTTTCGCAAATTTTGTCTTATTGTAACGAAAAAAAAATTCCTGTAACTGCGCGTGGAGCAGGCACGGGGCTAAGTGGAGGTTCTCTATGTGTATGCGGAGGAGTGTGTTTGAGTGTAGAAAATTTTAATCGGATTATAGAAATAGACACGTCTAACTTTCAAGCTGTTGTAGAACCAGGCGTTATTACACAAGTTTTTCAAGAAGCAGTAATAGAAAAAGGTTTATTTTACCCCCCTGACCCTTCTAGCAGGGGAAGCTGTTTTATGGGCGGGAATATTGCTCATAATTCTGGAGGTCCAAGAGCGGTAAAGTATGGTGTAGTCAAAGATTATATTTTAGGCTTAGAGGTCGTTTTAGCTGATGGAAGTGTCATTCAAACGGGAGCAAGAACTTTGAAAAATTCCACAGGTTACAATTTAACGGCTTTAATTATAGGTTCGGAAGGCACATTGGGAATAGTTACTAAAATTTTTGTCAAACTCATTCCATATCCTAAATTTAGACTTTGTTTGTTAGTTCCTTTTTATCAAGAGTTGCAGGCTTGTGATGCTGTGGCAGCTATTTTTCACGCAGGGATTATCCCTTCTGCGTTAGAGTTTATGGAGTACGAAGCTATACAGTGGGCGCAGCAATACACAGGTATTCAAATGTTTAATGATTCAGATATACGTGCCCATTTGCTCATTGAAGTAGATGGGAATAATTTAGAAAATTTGTACCAAGACTGCGAGCAGATACACAAAGTGTTGGAAAATTATCAAATAGGTCAAGTTTTGTTTGCCGATAGTGCAGATACTCAAACACATCTTTGGAAGCTGCGCAGAAGCATCGGTGAAGCAGTTAAACGAAATTCTATTTACAAAGAAGAGGATACCGTAGTGCCGCGAGCAAAATTAGCAACTTTGCTTCAAGGCGTAAAGGAAATAGGTAGAAGGTATGAATTTCGTTCTATTTGTTATGGTCATGCAGGTGATGGAAATTTACACATCAATATTGTAAAAGAAAACATGTCTGATGAAAAGTGGAAAAATGTTTTACCAAAGGCAATAAGAGAAATATTTGAGCTATGTCATTCTTTGGGGGGAACTATTTCAGGCGAGCATGGTATTGGCTATGTTCAAAGACCTTATTTAGATATTGTTTTTGACCCTGTACAAATTAACTTGATGAAAAAAATTAAGTCTGCTTTTGACCCTAATCATATTCTCAACCCTGAAAAAATATTTTTGTAGTAAAAAGTCTGTTCTGATTGGTAGTTTTTTATGTTTCTTTTTTGGGCGTGCCCCTTGCTGACGCAAGGGTCGGGGCATTCCGCACGTAGCCCGTAGCACGCCGACCTTGCCCACACAAGCGCAAGCGAAGTGTGGGCAAGGACACGCCCAAAAAAACAAATTATCATTAAAAACTGACTGCGGCTTGAATTTGTACGCCAAAATTAGCCCTGTTAGGAATTCGGTTAGTTAAGCGCCACACAAAATCCACTCTAAGTACTTTGAGAATATTCTCAATGCCGCAACCTGCTTCTATGTATAGCCCACTAGGTGCTCGTAAGGGCTGTAAAGAAACAAGAGTCATCGCTCTATTAGCTGGGGTAAGCGAACCTTCTGCAATGTGCAAAGTCCAAAACTCACGAAGTTTAAGCCATTTAAGCACAGGAATTCTATTCATAATGATGCCCTCTAAATGATGCTCCATAATTAACGTACTGTACCTATCAGCTACAAACTCATTTACATTCATGAGATTAAAGCCATCAGAAAGATGAATGAAAGTTACATTTCCTTTAAGAACGTGTAAAAGCGGAAAAGGCACAGTACCAAAGAGCTTGCCCGATGAAGCATAATAGCGAATAAAACCAAAAGGTGGTGTCCTCACACGTTGTGTAACTGCTATACTAATTTTTTGATATTCAAAATCACTTCCCCAAACGTTGCGAATCCCTGCACTAAGCGTAGTATAAATAACAGGATATTTATTAGCAATTACTACTCTATCTCTTCCTTTGCCCATAAATTTCTCTTTGAAAGAGAATCGCCCTTCTAGTTGAAGTTCGGCGTTAAAATAGGTAGTGCGAAAGGTAGTTGTGCCTTTTTCTTTGTACTCAAATAAGAAAGGATAACTTGGTTCAAAAGTCTTGGTCAGAGCGTTGAGTGTAAGGTCTATGCCATTGACAGGGCGCGTTTTGAAATAAATTTTATTTTCCGTGTAATAGTTAAGTCCTTCTAAATCCGTTCTTCTGAAAAAGGGGGCTAAAATGTTAGTTTGTGCCAAAGTAAAACCTTGAATTCCTGGTGTTTCTATATCTCGTGTATGCGAATAGCCTAATAGTAACCACGGTTGAGTAGAAAACTCATAGTCTGCCAATCCTTGATATTTCCATTGTTTATCCTTAAAGCCATAAGCTGCGTAGGTATAGACAAAAAGTTTTTTTACTGCACTAGTAGTTTTGACCCCTAATCGCACTCTAAGCCCCTCTAAACCATTTAAAGAAGCCAAAGTATAAAAAGGACCTATGGCAAGGTATTTTCCTAACCTTATCCTACCACTACTTAAAAAGCGATAAGTTTTAATGTAAATTTGTACAAAGTTGAGCGTAGCCAAAGTATCAATCAAGCCAAAACCTAACTTTTCCTTTTTGCTCAATGTGTCTTTGCGATATTTGTTCCAAAAGGTAGTATCATCCTCGGCGATTTTTTTGGCATTTTCATCCAAAGCAAATAATTCCCCATCAAAAAACGAATTCGGTTTAGGATTATCAAATTTGTAGTCAAAGAAATATGAAACGGTTCGTGCAGAAACTCCATAGCCCTTGTATTTCTGACGAATCCCCATGCTGCTCTCAAATCGCTTAGGTACGTAATAACCATTGACATACTCAAACTCTTGCTTTGTATTCAAGTTTTCTATGAAGTTGATATTAGCTTTGTCAGGTACAGTGAGATCGAGTTTAGTCAATGCCCAAGTTTTGCTGTTAATTTCAATAATTCCATGAAAGACTAAGTCTCTTGGCGTTTTTGCATATACTCTAATGCGATAAGTAGAATCGCCAGGAGCATGGATAATAGTATCCAACTGTTCATATACACAAAAAGCAAAGCATCCATCTGCAATGGGGCTCATAAAACTTTTATCCAAGATTGTTACATAGTTCTCATAAAAATTGAGGTCAAGATTTGCCAAAGATAGGAAATTCATAGTTTCTTGGTCAAAAGAGCCTGAGCTTCGGCTGGCTTTAAGAATTTCTTTGCGCATATTCGGCGCTTTGACATAGTTATCGGTTACACTCTCTCGGATAAAGACAACCATGCTTGTCCGTGAAGTATCTGTGAAGGTAGAGTCTACCAAAGTTTTGAGAAGTTTTTCTTTTGCAGGCTTGACTAAACGTTGCTCAAAAAATTTTTTATCCAAACCATCCAACTGTACACTCAATTTGTGATATGCTGTAAATTGCATGTACGGAATCAGCCTGTTGTTTTTTTTGCGGTTTTCATTTGCTAGTCGAATAATTCGGTAAGCAGGATTTTCTTTAGCCCGAACTACAATTTCGCTTAGCGTAATTCCTGCTTTGTCTTCAACAATCAGTATTTCCCAATCTGTAATGTTCTTTCCTGCCACTTTGAACGGTACAGACTTATTTTTGTATCCTATCCATTGTGTGAGTAAAGTGTATCTGCCATTAGGTAAAGTAGTTTTGAACTTACCATCCGCATCGGTTTCTAAATTGACAACAATATTTTGAGCAGAGTCTAAAATGGAAATTCCTACAAATGGCATGACTTCTTTAGTCGCAGAGTCTTTGATAATCCCTGCCACTTCGTACTTTTTTTGTGCAAAACAAGGCAAGGCAAACAAAATAAAAACTAAAAAAAGATGGAGTATAGAAATGCAGAAATAACCGTGTCTTTTCACGTTTATGAGCAAAATAGCAAACAAAAATAATAGAGTTTTTGAAAAAATACTACTTTTGCCCAATGAAATTTGGAGTAGTAGTCTTTCCAGGTTCTAACTGCGACCAAGATGTGGTAGAAGCTATACAGCACTTTATTCAGCAAGATTGCGTCAAATTATGGCATAAAAACACTGACTTACAAAATTGCGATGTGGTTATATTACCTGGCGGCTTTTCGTATGGGGATTATTTACGTTCAGGTGCGATTGCTCGTTTCTCACCTATTATGAAAGAAGTAGTTCGTTTTGCTAATCAAGGTGGAATTGTAATAGGTATATGTAACGGTTTCCAAATAGCCACAGAAGCAGGACTACTCCCAGGGGCATTGCTACGAAATATAGATCAAAAATTCTGTTGCAAAAATGTGTATATCAAACCTGTTCATACTCAAAGTAAATTTACCTGCAAAATGCAAATAGATAAAGCCTATAAAATTCCTATCGCGCATGCAGAAGGTAGATACTATGTAGATGAAGAAACGCTCAAAAGTCTACAAGATAACGGACAAATTTTGTTTCAATACTGCGATGAAAAAGGTCATGTTAATGAAGCTGCCAATCCGAATGGTTCTTTGCTAAACATAGCAGGAATATGCAATAAAAAAGGTAATGTCATGGGAATGATGCCTCATCCCGAACGCGCGGTAGATAAAGATACTTACAACACAGATGGTATGGATATATTCCTATCTTTACTTGAAAAAGTGTAGTACATGCTGTTGACTTTTGTACTTTTATGGATAAGCGTGTATAGCCTTTTATTTTGGCTTGCCTTTGGTATTCAAAAAGAGTACGTAAGCAATTTCAGTCCGCCTGTTTCTGTATTGATAGCAGCTAAAAATGAAGCCCATAACCTTGAAAAACATTTGCCTGCCATTTTAACTCAGAACTATCCGCAGTTTGAAGTTATTATAGCAGTCAATCAAACTGATGATAACACAATACAAGTCCTTCAAAATTTACAAAAAAAGTATCCCCATTTGCGGTGGATAGAAATTAAACATATTCCTGCTAACCTATCGCCCAAAAAATATGCACTTACGCAAGCCATTGAGCACTCACTGTATTCATATTTAGTATGTACAGATGCCGATTGCTTACCTAACAGTTCAGAATGGTTAAAAATGATGATGTTTCCCTTTTCGTGTCCAAAAGTAGAGGTAGTATTAGGTTATAGCCCTTATTTGTATCAAAATACATGGTTAAGTGCATGGATTCAATACGAAACTACACTCACTGCTTTACAGTATTTGGGATTAGCTCGTTTAGGTCTGCCGTACATGGGCGTAGGTAGAAACATTGCTTATACAAAGTCGTTGTTTTATCAACACACGTTCAAAAAGCATCAGCATATTTATTCAGGTGATGATGATTTATTCGTAAATCAAGCAGCAAACCGAAAAAACGTAGCTATTCAAACTCATCCTAAATCTTGGATGTGGTCTGTTCCACCTAAAAATTGGCAAAAGTGGTACCAACAAAAAACAAGACATATTTCTACGGGAAAGCATTATAAGGCTTTTCATTTGTTCATACTTGGCATGTTAGCCCTCTTAAATGTGCTCTTACCTTTTTTTGCATTTTCGTATTTCTTAAAACCAGAAAATTTTTATATTTTTGCATTACCTTTTGTAGGAGTTTATCTGATTATCGCACTATTTTACACACGGCTTAAACTGCCAAAACATTTCACTTATCTCATCTTTTTACCTTTTTTATATAGTGTATATCAGATAATCTTCAGCATAAAGGGAGCTTTTGCTAAACCCAAAACAACATGGTAACCTTAGAAGACAATCTTAATCCTTTGAATTTCGATGATGAAAGTACTTATTTTGAAGAAGAAGATTTGACAACAGAGGACGCACACGCTAATTTATCTGCTAAAGCCAAAGAAGACATAGCTCTTATCAAGCAAGCCGTAGAACAGGGCGATGAAAAAGCCTACGAAAAGCTCATGAACCGCTATAAAAAGTCTGTCTATTTTATGCTACTCAAAATGACTCAAAACAAAGACGACGCCGAAGACCTAACTATGGAATCTTTTGCCAAAGCCTTCAAGTCTTTACATAAATTTAACCCAAAGTATGCTTTCTCAACTTGGTTATTCAAGATAGCTTCTAACAACTGCATTGATTACATCCGTAGAAACAAAATGAAAACACTTTCCATTAACAACCCCTTAGAAACAGACAACGGAACCATTGATAATTTTGACCTGCCTGATAACCTAGAACTTCCTGATGAGTACGCAAACCGAATGGATAAGGCTAAATTCTTACGCAGTGTAGTAGAAAGTCTACCTAAAACCTACTCTACTTTAATCAAACTTCGCTATTACGAGGAACTCTCTTATGAAGAAATTGCCCAAATAATTGGAGTACCTATTGGTACAATAAAAGCCCAGTTGCATAGGGCAAGAGAGCTAATGTACAAAGCCTTATCTAAACAAAAACATAAGCTAACCTAAACTTTTACTAAACTGCTTGTATTAACCAATTTGCACGATTTTTTGATGATTCTTTTTGTGGAAAAGCATTGGCTGTAATTAAATAAATTAAAAGAACGAATGTAATATAATTTTTTTGGGCGTGCCCTTGTGGGCGTTTCGCTTGCGCTCATGCCCACAAGGTCGGCGTGCTACGGGCTACGTGCGGAATGCCCCGACCCTTGCGTCAGCAAGGGGCACGCCCAAAAAAATAACTTTAAGAATAAGCTTTACATCACGATGAATGGTACTAAATAAAAGCTAATAATAATCTAAATGCAAAGTCCCTCCTACAAGAACATGATCATTAAACCGCTGCGAAGTTTGCAAATTTTTTTGAAATCAACCTAAAATAATTATTCCTATTTTTCTATCTGAATTGTTTGTATTCCCAAAATCTAATCCATACCTTTGTGGTATGGATAACTACGTAGTATCTGCTCGAAAGTATCGCCCTGTTACTTTTGGTAGCGTAGTAGGACAAGAGCATATTACTAAAACACTGCGAAATGCTATTAAAAACAATACTTTAGCTCATTCTTTTTTATTTTGTGGTCCCCGAGGTGTGGGAAAAACTACCTGTGCCAGAATACTAGCAAAGACCATTAATTGTCATCACATAACTCCAGACATAGAAGCTTGTAATACTTGTAGCAGCTGCATAAGCTTCAATCAAGGTACTAACCTCAATATCTTTGAATTAGATGCTGCATCTAATAATAGTGTAGAAGACATTCGTAATTTAATAGAACAAACTCGTATCCCACCTCAAGCAGGAAAATACCGCATTTTTATCATAGATGAAGCCCACATGCTTTCTACAGCTGCTTTTAACGCTTTCTTAAAAACATTAGAAGAACCGCCTAGCCATGCCATTTTCATTTTAGCTACCACAGAAAAGCATAAAATTTTACCTACAATTTTATCCCGTTGCCAAAAGTTTGATTTCAAGCGTATTGAAGTCAAAGATATTGTAGAACAACTTGTTCGGATTGCTCAAAAAGAAAATATCCAGTACGAACTTGAAGCCCTCTACGTAATTGCCCAAAAAGCAGATGGCGCTATGCGCGACGCACTTAGTATCTTTGACCAACTGTGCAATTTTACCGAAAACAACTTGACCTACCAATCTGTGATTGAAAATCTACATGTTTTAGACTACAACATTTTTTTTCAACTAACTGACGCTATTATGGCACAGAATCACACCCGAGCCTTAGTAATTTTCAATCAAATTCTACAAAATGGTTTTGATGCCCACCACTTCCTAAATGGTCTTATTGCACATTACAGGGACTTGCTACTTGCACAAACAGAAGAATCAGCTAAAATACTAGAGATAAGTCAGGAAGTAAAGAAAAAGTACGTTGCTGCAGCACAAGACATAGATACAGAATATCTACTTAACGCCCTCAATCTTTGTACCCAAGCTGAAGCCCAATATAAAAATTCGGCACATCCGCGCATGCTTGTAGAACTAACTCTTATCAAACTCTGCTACCTCAAAAATGCGATAAAAACCGCAAAACTTCTCCAAAATATAGACGAACTTAAACTACAACCCCCCAAAGAAAAAAAAACTCTAATCCAAAAAACTGAAGAAACTGCATCACTTACAAAAAGTCATACCAAAGTAGATGTAGCCACCCTACGAAAAACAATACAAAACCCTGATAAACAACAAATTCAATCTATATCTACGCCTAGTTCAAACTCTGAAAAAAGTACTTATGCCCTTTCCTTGCCAGATATTCCTCCTAATCTCACTCCTACCGAATTGTGGGAAAAGTTCAAGGAATTTATTAAACAGCAGTACAACAGTCAAAACCTTAACATAGCTTTAGAAAATTCATATATTCAATATGAAGAAGGTGTTTTAACGTTATTTTACCTCCACACGCTTAAAAAATGGTTTTTAGATGACGAAGAGAAGTACAAACTTTTTGAAGCATATTTCAAAAAAGGGCTAAACCTGGATACTTTAAGCATAAAAATTCAAGAAATAGCTTTGCAACCTGAAAATATTCCTACTTCTACTCAACAAAAAATTCAAAGTATGCTACAGCAAAATCCTGAACTTACGATATTTATTGACACTTTTAAGCTTCAATTTGAATAATGTTTGTCATAAATTGAAACTTTTACATATTGAGTAAAAACTTGATTAAAAATTTTTTCGTACTTTTGCATAACCTTAAATTCATAAGTCTATGAAAAAAATCCTTGTGGCTTGTGCTTTTGTAATTTGCACATTTGTATTTGTTAATGTAGCTAATGCACAATGCTGTGGCGGTAAAAAATCTGCAAGTAACTGTCCTAGCAAAGCAAAAACAGAAGTTAGTGCAGCAAATAACGTAGATAATACTCAACCCGATGCCAAAGCTGTAAATAGCACAGAGGAAAAAGACAAAAAATGTTGTTCAAGCAAAGCAAGCAAGAACAAAAGCTGCTGCAACGACAAAGCTACTGCGTCCAGCAAGAAAGAATGCTGTTCTTCTAAAAAAGAAGCCCGCAAAGAAGAAAGCAAGTAGTGCACAAAGCTGATAGAAACCTAAATAGGCACTTTACATAGTTAAAGTGCTTATTTTTTTTACCTTTGTGTTCGTGAACGTCTGTAATAAGGTATTAGCTTACGCTTTAATTTTGTATCATATTGGTTTAGTAAGAACGACAAATGCCCAAAGCAGCTTTGAAAGAGGTAAAAATTTGTATTATCAAAAGAAATATGCTGAAGCTATCCCCTATTTAGAGGAAGCAGCCAAACTTAACCTTGATACTGAACAAAAAAAAGAAATAATTTGGCTATTAGGTGCTAGCTACTATGATATTGATATCCCAAAAGCAATTCAATACTTTGAACAGTGTTACAATCTTGACCCTGATTATAAACCATTAGCGCTGTATTATGCAGGTACGCTCAAAATTACTCGTAATCAATTTAGAGAAGCTATAAGTACATTAGAGACATTTTTAAGTGCCTATATGGCAAGAGTTGCTAACCCTGACCCACAAGTACTCAAAGCTGCCCAAGATGCAATTGAGCAAGCTAGATATGGCTTAAAAATGAAAGAAAATCCTATCAAAGTCAAGATAGAGAACCTAGGTAAAGTCCTTAATTCCGAAGAAAATGACACACACCCTGTATTTACAGCGGATGAAAGCATATTATACTTCACTTCCCAACGCAAGAATGGAACAAGCGATAGAAAAACTCCTAATGGAGAGTTTTATGAAGATATTTGGTTTTCAGAAAAAGTAAACGGCGAGTGGACTACCCCCCGGAACGTAGGACCTCCTCTCAATACAATTGGACACGATTTTGTTTTAGCCTTATCCGCAGATGGGCAAACTATGTATTTGTACAATTCCACTTACAACGGCGGAGATATTTTTGTTTCTTATCTCATGGGAAATGTATGGACAAAACCCCGCCCATTGCCCTCTGCTATCAATTCAAGCTATTGGGATGCCCAAGCTTGCATATCTGCAGATGGGAACATTATCATCTTTGCTAGTGAGCGCCCTGGTGGCTATGGTGGTAGAGATCTGTATTGGTCAAAGCGAAAACCGAACGGTGAATGGGAACCTGCTAAAAATCTAGGTCCTGTAATCAATTCTCCCTTAGATGAAGCTTCTCCTTTTTTGCATGCAGATGGAAAAACCCTCTATTTTAGCTCTCAACGCAACACCATGGGCGGCTTGGATATATTCAAATCTACTTTACAAGAAGATGGTACTTGGTCAACTCCCATTAACTTAGGTTACCCTATCAATTCAGGGGGCGATGACACATTCTTTGTAATCAACCCCGCAGGAACGGTAGGTTATTTTAGTTCCACTCGTGAAGACCCCAACGCCGTAGGAAAAAGAGACATGTACCGCATCCTTTTTGAAAAAGCCGAAGGTGATAAAGTAATAACCCTTTCAGGATACATTAAAGACAAAGAAACTAATGAACCCTTAGAGGCTGATATTGTACTAGAAGACAATGAAAAAAATCAAATTATTGCTCAATTTAAATCAAACCCTACAACAGGCAAATACGTAGTAGTACTTCCCGCAGGTAAAAACTATGGAATTTCTGTACGAAAAAGTGGCTATCTATTCCATTCTGAAAATTTTACCATACAAAAAGAAGGTAATTCTGAAAAGATTGAGTTAGATATTTTACTACAAAGAGTAAAAACAGGTGCAAAAGTAACTCTCAATAATATTTTTTTCAAACCCAATACCGCAGAGATAGATGCAAAATCAAAAGCAGAACTAGCTTTGGTAGCTAAGTTTTTACAGGATAATCCTAACACTCGCATACAAGTAAATGGACATACTGATGGTGGTGCCGAAGGTACTACCGATGAATACCTACAACAACTTTCAGAAAAACGTGCCAACGCTGTGAGAGAATATCTAATTAAACATTACAACATCAAACCTGAACGTATTATAGCCAAAGGCTTTGGACGCACTCAACCTATCGGAGATAATAAAACCGAAGAAGGCAGGCGTAAAAACCGAAGAACTGAATTTGAAATTATTCAAAATTAAGAACCAAACTCTATTCACTAAATTTACTGTATATTTACATTCAAATAACACAACTGACCATTCAAACCTATATTTTTGCAATTATGAGTGCTATCAAAGTGCTAATTGTGGACGATGAAACAGATATTTTAGATTTATTAGAATACAAACTCAAACAAAATAACTTTGAAGTATATAGAGCTACAAATGGCTTAGAAGCAATAGAAGTAGCAAAAAAAGTCAATCCCAAAGTTATCCTACTAGACGTAATGATGCCCAAAATGGACGGTATTGAGACATGTAGACAACTACGCGAAATACCAGAATTTAGGCGGACACACATTTTATTTCTTACAGCACGTACAGAAGAGTTCTCAGAATTGGCAGGTTTTGAAGCGGGTGCAGATGATTACGTTCAAAAACCGATTAGACTAAGTGCCCTCATAAAAAGAATTAACGCTATTTTACGTAGAGATTCAGAAATAGATGCCGAAAAACCCAAAGTCATAAAAATTAGAGATTTAGAAATAAACCGAGAAACCTTTTTAGTAACCAAAGACGATGGCTCTACTATCACTTTGGCTAAAAAAGAATTTGAATTGCTTTACTTTTTAGCTTCTAAGCCTGGAAAAGTATTTAGTCGTAACGTACTGCTTGAAAATGTATGGGGAACCGATGTTTTAGTAGTAGATAGAACCGTAGATGTCCATATTCGTAAGCTGCGCGAAAAAGTTGGAGAGGACTATATTGCCACAGTAAAAGGTGTAGGCTACAAATTTGATGCATAGGTTTGTAATAGGTCTTAAAAGCTTACAATTTTACATTCTGTTCTACGATTTTGTTTACGGTTTTCTTCATTCGTATTAGGTAAAAGAGGTTGGGTTTTACCATACCCTTTTGCTTGAATTCTATCTGCAGTAATACCTTTTTTGAGCAAATATTCTTTCACGGCGTTTGCTCGGTTTTGAGATAGAACTAAATTAAACTTATCTTCGCCAATGTCATCTGTATGCCCTGAAAGTTCAATTTTGAGTGTAGGATTTTTGATGAGCAATTCAGCTAACTTATCTAATTCAGGATAAGATTCAGGAAGAAGTTGATATGTATTAAAGTCAAAAAATACGTTTTTAAGAATAGTTGCGCTACCTACTTCAATAGGTGTAAGTGAAATAGTTAGTAGCTGAGGTTTATCTGCGGTACTTTCGGTAATTTGAAAATTTTCGGAATGTGTCAAAAATCCTTTATGTTCAATAAATACGCCAAGTAGTTGATTGGCGGGCAATACTGTAAGCACATTACCTTCTTCATCGGTATTCTTTTTAAGGATTGTTTTATTTTGAGATAGGTCTATCAAGTTCAGAGTGGCGTTAGGAATAGGCTGTTTGGTTTTAGCATTAAGTACAGTGGCTTTTAAGTAAGAAGTTTTGACAGGTTTAGCAAAGTCAGGGACTTGAAAAGTATACAGATCCACGTCGCCCCCTTCGGAAGCAGGTTTTTTCAGACTGTAATATCCGATATCACCTTTTCGGTTAATGATAATACTTGCTTCGCTACCTGGAGTATTGATAGGGTAGCCTAAATTAACAGGAGTACTGTATGTACCATCAGGCTTAATTCTGCTTACAAACAAGTCTGAACTACCCATTCCTGGGTGCCCTTCACTGGCAAAATAAAGTGTCTTTCCGTCAGGATGGATAAAGGGGCTAATTTCTTTATAGGGTGTATTGATACTATCACCAAGATTTTCAGCAGGTCCCCAATCGCCATCGGGAGTTTTAGTAGATTTCCAAATATCGTAACCCCCTTTGCCCCCTGGGCGCGAGGAAGTAAAATATAGAGTATTACCATCCGCAGAAATACAAGGAGTACTTTCCCAATATCGAGTATTTATGTTTTCATTTAGTCTGCGCGGTTCTGACCATTCCTTGTTTACATAGTCTGAAACAAAAATGTCGCAGCCATTCTTATCACAGATTACATAATAAACCGATTTTCCATCTGCCGAGAAGCAGCATGAACCCTCATTTTCAAGAGTATTTACAGGTGGTCCAAGATTGACTGCTTTCTGCCATTGACCATCTTTGAATGTAGAAACGTAAAAGTCTTCGTCATACACCTTTAGCTTAGCCATTTCCGAATTTTGCACACCGGAAAGAGTACTATTGCGTGGGCGTTGAGCTGTAAAAATGAGTTGCGTTTCATCAATTGTTAGAGAAGGATAATACTCATTGTAAATAGTATTTATGTTTGTACCCATATTTTTAGGTAGAGGCGCGGTAGGATTTTTTATAGCTTTTAAGGCAAACTCGCAGTTCCTCTTATTAAAATTGACTTTTTCAAGAGTCCTAATATCAGCATTTGGGCTTTTAGCGTACTTGTTATAGTTCTCTAACGCCTTTTGGTAATTTCCTTTTTGGTAATTTATATCCCCAATTACCGAATAAAAGATAGCATACTTTTTATCGTTAATAGATAAAGTTTTTTCAAACCAAATCTCTGCCATAGAATCTTGGTGTGCATAGAAGTAACAATTAGCTATTCCTGCGTAAGCACGGTCAAATTGAGGTTCTAAACTAATAGCTTTGAGATATAAAGGAATTGCTTGGTCAAATACCCTCCTTTGAAACAAATGTTCTGCTTCTACAAAGTACTTTAAGGCTTTTTTAGACTTTATACCAAGATTTTCTAAAGTATAGGGATTGTTGTTTTTTTGAGCTTCAACGAAAAAAGGCAAGACTGTCAAATAGACTAATAAACAAATGTAAAAGTAATGTTTCATGCATTCAAAGTTATGCAAGATTTTAGATATATAAGAATTTTTTAGATTAGTGGTTGACTTTCTAAAAGTTTGTTCTTAATATTGCAGCTAGAACTTAACAAGTTTCTTATGAAAATAGTTCAAATTACAGTTGTACTTTGTATAGTACTGCTTCTTCAGGGGATTTCTCAAAATGTGGGTATAGGCACAGCCACTCCACTAGAGCGCTTAGATGTTTCAGGAAACCTACGTTTCAGTGGAGCACTGATGCCAGGGGGAAATGCAGGTACGACAGGTCAGATTCTTGTTAGTCAAGGTGCAGGCGTTGCACCTATATGGAGTACTGTAGCAGGCAGTCAAATTACAAGTGTTTCTTTATCAGGTTACCGAGAAGGCACCACTACAACTTGGTCTACAGTGACAGGTATGACATTGACATTTACAGCAAGAGCTACCTCAGCTTATGTGATGTTTTCTGCGTCAGGATACGGCTATACCAACTCTATGTCTTACGTACAATTTAGAGTGTTCAACGTAACTACGAACACAAGCGTAGTAGAGACCAATGAGAAAATACAGAGCTACGATAACTTTACTGGAACAGTTACTACTTGGAGTTGTTCAGCTAATCGCTTGCTCACAGGATTAACCGTAGGTACAAACTACACGCTTAGAGTAGATTGGCTGAGAAATGGTATTTTGGGTACTTATAATCCTGTCGTAGATACTGCCCAGCCAGGTCATCACATGACTTTATCCGTTATACAATAAGAGAGGAGGTTGTGAAGAATGAAAGTATCAAAAACTTTATTTATTGGTGTTTTGCTTCTCTTTGCAGAAGTCCTATATGCTCAGCAAGATATTCAGGGAGCGAATGCCCCCAAGCTAGCGCCAATGGAGAAAATCGAACAGCCTAAAAAACCTGACAAATTACCTAAAAATCAAGTTTCTGTTACAAAAGTTAATGCACCTGCAATAAATGTAAAAGGTCAGGTAACTGATGATAGAATTCATCCTGCGGCTGATGACAAAAACAATCCTCCTACTTTGTCTAACCAAAGTCAGATAAATGTCAATCCCAAAAGAGAAGATGAAAAGAAGTCAGAGTAATTTTTGATGGTACTTAGTTAGAATGTATGATAGCTACAATTTCTATGGTAAAACATAATTTCAACAGAAGCATCTGTGGTAAAGTTCTCTTTTGGAAGTAGTTTGGCGGACTAATCGTCTGTTTCTAGCATGCAACGCAGCGTGTGCACCTTCAATCTACAAGCCTTACTAACTTGATGGTTTTCCTTATTAAGCACTTGTACAAATGCTTTCCACCCATCAGTGCAAATAGGCACTTATTTGTAAATTTTTGTGTCTCTGATAAAGTTTCTTGACTGCAACAGCATCTCTTTTCCCTATAAGCTAAAATTTCATCTGTTTCAAGAACATAAGCATATATTGTCCACCATTTCTGGCTATTTTTCGTACCACATAAGAGCATAATTATGATAATACTTTCCCTTTAGCTCAATCAAGGTTCTTTTTGCTACTTGTAGCATCGTACGTAAAACCTACAACGATTTATTATATCTCTTAAATGACATAACAGGCAATCAGGTTTTTAATTCCTGGCTTAGTAGTAGCTCTGAAATTGCTTGCCACAATCTCTACACAAAAAATTTTATGTTCCATTTTTTACTACCTTTGCCAAGACGATGAGAGCAGTGCTTGCTCTTTTTATCGTTATTTGGCTCATAACGCAAAAGTAAATCCTCATTGTCTATTTCAACAATACCCATTATACATTTTGACTACAATCATAATTTCATAATTTTTAATCTACTCAATTTACTTCACACTTTTAACATCCCAAAAACTTACAAACAAATACAGTATGTATTTTTGCACAAATTATGCAAAAGATTGTGATATTAGATTTTGGTTCGCAGTACACGCAGCTCATAGCTCGCAGAATAAGAGAATTGCACGTATATTGCGAAATACATCCCTTTTATGAAGCTGCACGAGCTCTAGACAATAATACAAAAGGAATTATTCTATCGGGTAGCCCTGCAAGCGTACACCAACCCGAAGCACCGAATATAACCCAAGAGGTATGGCAAAAAATACTTAGCTTGCCTACTTTGGGAATATGCTATGGGGCGCAGCTCATTGCTCACAAACAAGGAGGTAAAGTAGAAAAAGCTGCCATACGTGAGTATGGTAGAGCAAATCTAACACAAATTAAAGACAATACTCTCTTCAAAAATATTAGTCCACATACCCAAGTATGGATGAGTCATGCCGATAGCATACTAGAACTAGCAAAAGACTACCAAGTAATAGCCCAAACAGAAAGCATCCCTATTGCTGCATTCAAACATGAAACAAAACCTATCTACGGCGTACAATTTCACCCCGAAGTAGTACACACTTTACAAGGTAAAGAAATTTTACAAAATTTTGTCTACAACATAGCAAAATGCCAACCCAACTGGACCGCCGAAAACTTCATTCAACGCACTATTGCTGACATCAACTTGCAAGTAGGAGAAAAGGCAAACGTAGTATGTGGTCTATCAGGTGGAGTGGACTCTTCCGTAACCGCTGTGTTAATTCATAAAGCTATTGGCAAACGTTTACACTGTATTTTTGTAGATAATGGTTTGCTACGCAAAAATGAGTACGAACAAGTTTTAGAGCAATATCAAGCCCTAGGCTTGAACGTAATAGGTGTAAAAGCACAACAAAAATTTTATGAATCCTTAAAGGGCATTACGGACCCTGAACAAAAGCGTAAAACTATCGGCAGAGTTTTTATTGAAGTATTTGAAGCAGAAGCACAAAAAATTCCAAATGTGCAGTTTTTAGCTCAAGGTACTATTTACCCCGATGTAATAGAATCTGTTTCAGTCAAAGGACCTTCTGTAACTATAAAATCTCATCACAATGTAGGTGGCTTACCTCAAAAAATGCACTTGAAGCTAATAGAACCTTTGCGAATGTTATTCAAAGATGAAGTGAGAAACTTAGGAAAAGTGCTAAACCTGCCTGATGCATTACTCAACAGGCATCCATTTCCAGGACCTGGGCTTGCTATTCGGATAATAGGAGAAATTACTCAACAAAAAGTAGCTTTGTTACAAGAAATAGATGCTATTTTCATAGAAAACTTAAAAAAACACAATTTGTATCATACTGTTTGGCAAGCTTTTGCTGTGCTTTTACCCGTGCATTCTGTTGGAGTAATGGGCGATGAACGTACTTACGAACAAGTTGCTTGCTTACGCGCAGTTACCAGCCTAGATGGCATGACAGCCGATTGGGCACCCCTACCTCATTCTTTTTTAGCATCAGTTTCTACTCAAATTATTAACCATGTAAAAGGGATAAACCGAGTAGTCTATGATATTAGCTCAAAGCCACCTGCTACTATTGAATGGGAATAAAAGTAGCTCACTCCTAAAAATTAAGCCTCTCATTGTGTTGATAAAAGCTTATCTAACTTTACAACTTTTTATTTGGTTTTTACAAACTTATATTTTATATTTGCCCCGCAATTAAAACGCACATGGCAAAAACCAATAATACTTTTGAAGCCAAGTACGAAAGAGCTCAATTACTCTTGAACTACATTAGCAGCTTTCCTGAATATCAACCTCCTCGCCAATGGGAGTCTATAACCGACGTAAGTAACTTATTGAACGCTATCGCAGAGGTAAATGCAAAAGAAGCAGAATTACGCAAAAGGTATAGCGAACTAGCTGCTTTGCGGCAAAAAGCTTTTCGCACAGCACCTGATTCACTACAAAAAACAGTAACTTTAGTCCTCAATGCAGTTAAAGCCCAGTACGGTAACAAATCTCACGAATACAACACTATTAACGCCATTGCCAAAACCACTCGAGCTATTCATAGAAAAGAGGGCGAAGAAAAAATTACAGAACTGTCTTACAATAGCCTTATCGAAGCTTTCAAAAGCATGATTAGTGAAATTGAAAAATTTCCTGTTTTGTACAATCCAACTGTAGAGCAGGTTACAATTGAAGAGCTAACCAAAAAACTCAATTATCTTATTGAACTACACACAGAAGTCGAAAATGTATTGCAAAAGCTAAATGAAGTAAAAGCCCAACGACAAGAGTTGTACAATGGCAAAAATGGTCTTTCAGAGCGTGTAAAGCGAATTAAATCCTACATTAAAGTACAATATGGGGTTAACTCACCCGAGTATGCTGCCATTAAAAGCATCAAAGTTTAATAGGTATCAGGAATACGATACACTTACGCTGGCAAAAGAGTTGTTGGGTAAAATTTTAGTATCCGTACAGGATGGCACTGTTACCGCGGGCAGAATTATAGAAACCGAAGCTTATTTACATAATGACCCTGCATGCCATGCTTTTATGAATAAAAAAACTAAGCGAAATGCCGCTATGTTTATGTCGGCAGGTAATAGCTATGTGTATTTGATTTATGGCATGCATTATTGTTTTAATGTAGTTAGTGGTCAAGAAGGAGTAGGAGAAGCTGTGTTGATTCGCGCTTTGGAACCCCTCTATGGAATAGAAATTATGCAAAAACGTAGAAACACAACCAAAATTGAACAACTTTGCAGTGGACCAAGCAAACTATGTCAAGCAATGGGGATTGATATGTCGCACAACATGCTTTCTTTATGTTCAGATAAGCTTTACATCTTGGATGCAGAAGTGCAAAATAGGAATATCATTTCTACTACTCGCATAGGTATAACTAAGGGTACAGAATTGCCTTACAGGTTTTTGTTGTATTGAGTTTAGTTTGCTTTGTTTAATTCTAATTGAGGTCTATTTTTTTGGGCGTGCCCTTGCCCGCGTTTCGCTGCGCTCACGCGGGCAAGGTCGGCGTGCTTCGGGCTACGCTTTCGCTTCGGTGCTTCGCTTCGCTCCGCACTGGGCTAACGCCCACCCTTCGCATGCCTCACGCATTAAACTAAAAACTCCTCACAAATCCTTTTCAAAAAAACTAAGTACAAAACAAACTTTCCTAAACCGAAAAACTGACATTGAAAACTACCAAATTTGTATCTACGGATACATTTTTATTTTTCTCCGTAGGTTTTCTGCAATAGTCCAACTATTGTGGAATGATTTTGTAAAAATTATGGCGACACTGCTTTCCAGCGCCGCCATAGTATTCTCTAAACTTACTTATTCGCTTCCAAAAGGTTTTATCAGTCTACTTTGTCAAACTGCTTTGCACCTTCATTTTGAGCTACTCTGTAATAATTTCAAATTCAGTCCGCCTATTCTTTTTACGCCCCTCTTCGGTATTATTATCCGCAATAGGTCTAGAACTACCGTAACCTACTGCTTCTAAACGATTTTTATCTATGCCTTTACGAACAAGCCAATTCTTTACCTCATTAGCACGATCTTCGGAAAGCTTTTGTAAATAAGCAGGATCGGTTCCCTTAACTCCACCATCGGTATGCCCTTCTATACGAATCCGCACCGTAGGATAGGTTTTAAGGAAGTTATATACTCTTTCTAGTTCCTCATAAGAGCGAGGGTCAAGTGTGTATTTATTAGGTTCAAAGTAGATGTTGTTTAGTACTACCTTTTCACCTTTTTTTATTTTATGAAGTTCTATTACTGTTTGGTTGTCCGTTCCTTCTTTGACTTCTATTTTAGTTTCGTAGGGTAGGTAGCCTTGTGCTTCTACAACCAACTGATATTCTCCGCCTTCTTTTAACGTTTGCTTAAAGCCCTCCTTTGAGTGATTACAAGAAATTTTAGAATTGTTTTTTGTATAAATGAGGTCTACTTTGGTTTCTACGGGTTGTTTAGTTTCTGCGTCAATTACTTTACCTATTAAAACAGTTTCTTTGGTTTTAGGCGGGCTAACTACAATCGCAGCGTTATCGCTTCTCTTTTTAGGAATTTCAGGAAAACTGCGCTCAATTTTTCTTATAGCATGTCCCCCATTATCTACAACAAAAAAATTTCCTTTACTATCTACTACAATTTCTACGGGATTATTGAAGGTAGCTACAGAAGGTGGTCCATCTTTACTGCCTGCTCTACCGTTTCCTGCAAATACACTTACTGTTTTGTCAATAAAATTAACTCTTAGAATGCAGTTGTTGCCCCCATCAGCAATGTAGAGATTGTTATGGCTTTTATCTAATACCACATCCCCCCCCCAAGAGTTACTTCCAGATAAGCTGTAAGGGTCTAACCAATTAAAATTGCCGTAGTAGCGTATGTTATCATTTCTACCTGTTTCAAAGCTCAAACTGCTAATGCCATTAGTTTTATCTACGTATCCTTTGAATCTGCTATTGAGAATAGTGGTAACTACACCATCAGGGGTAATTTTGCGAATTGCTTTGTTTCTGCTATCTACGATAATAATATTGTCATCTACGTCCATACAAATGCCTAATGGACAGTCAAAAGAGGCTTCTCTTCCTTTGCCATTAGCGTAACCAGCTTGACCACTTCCTGCGATAGTGGTTACAGTGCCGTCAGGACTAATTTTACGGATATAATTTCCATCCATTTCAGCTACGATAAGATTGTCATTTGCATCAATATCTATGCTTGCAGGGCGATTAAACAGAGCATTTTTACCTACTCCATCTCTGTATCCTGGTTTTCCTCCGCCTGCGAATACAGAAATTTTACCGTTTGGTGTTACTTTGTAAATAACATGCTCGTATTCAGAAGCTACGTAGATATTACCTTTTTTGTCTGCAACGGGGCATCCGTGTATTCCTTTAACAAAAGTGCTTACTTCGCCATTTGGCGTAATTTTACGGATGCAGTTATTTCCATCATCAGATACGTAGATATTGTCATAGATATCTATGCACATGCCGTTAGGTCTATTGAAGCGGGCTTCTGTACCTTTTCCATCTTTGTAGCCCATCAATCCCCCTGCAAATGTAATAACCTTCCATTCGGGTTCTGGCTGTGCGTTTTGACACACTGCAACACTTACAGTAATAGCAAGTAAGATAACTACTTTTTTATACATACTTTAATTTTACGCTAAATTAAGAACTTATGTTAAAAACTTTGTGATAAATGAACAAAGTTCATTATATCTGTGCGAATTCTTAAATAATTTATTTTTTTGGGCGTGCCCCTTGCTGACGCAAGGGTCGGGGCACTCCGCACTACGCTTCGCTTCGGTGCTCCGCTAACGCTGCGCACTGCCTAACGGCATGCTCCATGCCCCTCACGCAATTGAATAACACTCCCTCAATACCCTCAACTTGACCTTATCTACCTCATCTCAACCTTATTCTCAATCACTTACAAACTTAAATTCTTGTACCTGCTTACGCAGGTACTTTTACCTCCTCTACATACAGCACATCTTTTACGCACACTACTGCCAACAAATGCAAATACGGCTTACACCGTAATACCTCATCTTGTTGGTAGTACCTCAACAATTGACGCTTAGCCTCCTCTCTGACCTCATCCAACCTACTCTCCTCCTCCTTTTTCAAATACTTCAACTCTATCACATACTCATGATGCTCCCGCTGCCTTTGCGGCCTTCTCATCAACATCACATCAGGATAACCACCCCCAAAAAGCTCTACCTCACTCCTTACATCAAAAATACTAGACAAGACTAAATACGCCACCATTACTACCTTTACATACTTCTCATTAAACTTACTAAAATCCCGATTGGAAAGTGTCTGTAAAACCTTTTCCAGCAAAACAAAAAAATCTTCATATATTCCCTCCTTTGCCATTTTTATCACGGCTTGGTCTATTGCTTCACTTTGGCTTTGTAGTTCAGGAATTTGGTTTAGGATATCCGCATAATACTGCCAATACAGTTCTTCAATCACTTTGTTAGGGATTTTGAAATGCACTCTACCTGTAATTTCATCCACGCCCCCAATGGTCAAATTGCCCAAGTAAGCCAAAAAGTTGATAAAGTCGGCTTGGGTAAAACCTTTTTCAAAGTTGAATATCGGAATAAGTTCGGCGTCAATGTAGCCATTTTGTAGTACTTTTTCTAATACTTCTTGGTTCTTTTGCAGATTGACCACTTCAAACATTTGTTTGAGTTTGCCATAGTCAGGGGCAATGTTAGGGTCTAACAACCGTCGGGGCGCAGTGTGTGTCTCTTGAAAAGCTTTCAAATAGTACAAAACCATATCCGAATTGTACAGAGTTTGGTGAGAAGTTTCACAAAACCGATAGCCGTTGTACCATTCTTTCATTTCTTGCAAAATTTTAGCTTGCAGAGTTTTGTCTTTTGTAGTCAGTTCTACTAATTGTTGTACTTCTTTTTCGGTAAATCCGAGCATAGTTTCAAATTCAAGGCTGTGGGTAAGGTCGGTCAGGATGTTAAAACCGCTGGTCAGGGCGTCCAAAGTCAAAGAAGAAACGCCTGTGATAAATAGCCTATCCACAACTCCTTGTTGCGTGGCACTTTTGATAACTTCATAAAACTTGCGGATGTAGCCTTGTTTAGACACACTCTCTACAAACTCATTCCAACTGCGGTACAAAATATCGTTCGTAAAATGGTCATATTCATCAAAAAGCAAGTAAATTTTTTCTGAATATCCATTGGATGCATAGGTTCTAAAAAAGGCATTGATAATTTCTTCTGCATCAGCTTGATGGTAAATGAATTGTCTTTGTTCGTGTGTAAAGAGTTTGTATTTATCTGCAAATTCTCTTACTGCGTTAAGTACTGAAAAAGCAAATCCTTTTTTGGCTTTTTCTTTGGTGCTGGTGTCTATGCCGCTGAAATCAAAACGCAGAATTCGGTAAGCGTTGTGCAGGGGTGTGGGGTTTTTGCCGATGTAGTAGTTTCCAAAGAGTTGGTCAAATTTGTGGGCTTGGTTAATGTCGTAGTAGTACTCTAAAATAGAGAGCCACAAGCTTTTACCAAATCTGCGGGGGCGTAAGAAGGATACATTTCTTTCTTTGTGTTGCTCTAATTTTTCTATGAAAATAGTTTTATCTACAAACACGTAGTTGTCTTTGACTAGTGTTTCAAAGTTACTTATGCCATAGGGGAAGAATACTTGGTTCATGTAGTAAAGATACGCGTTTAATGGGATAGTTTTATTTTTTGCGTGAGGCATGCGGAGGGTGGGCGTTAGCCCAGTGCGGAGCGAAGCGAAGCACCGAAGCGTGAGCGTAGCCCGTAGCACGCCGACCTTGCCCACACAAGCGCAAGCGAAGTGTGGGCAAG
>JANWVW010000006.1 GCA_025056095.1 Bacteroidia bacterium | reverse complement strand
GCGATAGCGTAGCCCGAAGCACGCCGACCTTGTGGGCATGAGCGCAGCGAAACGCCCACAAGGGCACGCCCAAAAAATAAAAACCTAATCAACTTAACAAAAAAGAATTTAAAGTTTAGACAGTCTTTCCACTGCTTTTTGAAGCGTTTCCTCCTTTTTAGCAAAACAAAAACGAAGCACTTTATCTTGCTGCTTGTTTTGATAAAAAACAGACACAGGAATAGCCGCTACACCTATTTCTTTGGTCATTCGGACAGCAAATTCGGTATCTGCTTCTTCTGTAATGTTTTGATAAGAAACCAGCTGAAAATAACTGCCCTCACAAGGTAAAACTTCAAATCGGGTATTTTGTTGTAACAGACTGCGAAAGGTATCTCGTTTTTGTTGGTAAAAGTCCGATATTTTAAGGTAATGTTCAGGGTTCTTTAAGTAAGCCGCGTAAGCCACTTGCAGAGGCGCAGGTGAAGCAAAAGTTACAAACTGATGCACTTTTCTGAACTCTTGGGTAAGCATGGGCGGAGCAACACAATAGCCTATTTTCCAACCTGTGGCATGAAAAGTTTTGCCGAATGAATATATCGCAAAACTTCGCCCTCTCAATTCGGGATAACGCAACACACTGTGATGAACTTGATTATCAAAAATTAAATGTTCATACACTTCATCGCTGATAATGTACAAATTATTTTCCTGCACGATCTCAATTAAGTTTTGAATGTCGTGAGCTTTGAGAGTTGTACCCGTAGGATTGTGAGGAGTATTAATCATGATGGCTACGGTTTTTGAAGAAACTGCTTCTTTGACTTTGTTCCAATCAGGTGAGAAAGTAGGGGGATTGAGAGGTATACTAACTGCCCTTCCCCCTGCTAACTCAATAGCAGGCAGGTAACAATCATAAGCAGGGTCAAAAATAATTACTTCGTCATTAGGTTTTACAATGGCTTGAATAGCATCAAATATGGCTTCTGTAGCACCAGAGGTAATGGTAATTTCAGTATCAGGATTGACTTCAATTCGATATGTGTAATATAGCTTTTTAGCAATTTCTTCGCGTAAAGGCATGTAGCCGGGCATTGGTGCATATTGATTGTATCCATCTTTCATAGCTTGATAGACCAATTCTATGAGCTCACTGTCAATCTCAAAATCTGGAAAGCCCTGCGATAAGTTAATGGCTTGGTATTCATTAGCCAAAGCACTCATTACAGTAAAAATAGTTGTACCTACGTTCGGCAATTTGCTGCTGATAAAGCCCATATTTAACAAAACTAAGAAAAAATTTATCTAACTTAAAAACAAAACAAATTCCCTGAAATTGCCTGAAAGCAATTTTCAATTTTTATTGAAAGTTAGAACAAAAGAGATACAAAAAATTGTTTTTACCTTTGTAACGTCAATAAGAATATGAAAAATATAAAGTTCAAGCACTATATATATTTGGGTGTTGGCTTACTGTACATTATTGCAGGAGTATTTTCTAGAACGCATCATACAGGTTTTGCAGGGCACTTTTTTGTCATCATGGCACTTTTAACTGCTTTTTTAGCTGCTTATGCCTATTTTTTTGCTGAACAAAAAACAAATACAGTAGAGTCTTTTACCTGGCAGCGAATAGGTAAATTGAGCTTTTATTTGCATGTAAGTTCAGTATTAGGGATTGGAATAGCATTGTTTTATCTAATTCACACGCATCAATATCAATATTTCTATGTGTGGAACCATTCTTCTAATGATTTACCCTGGTATTACATGATTTCATGCTTTTGGGAAGGACAAGAGGGTAGTTTTTGGCTATGGATGTTTTGGCATAGTATTATTGGTTTAGTGTTAATTAAAACGGCTAAGCATTTTGAAAATAGGCTTTTATCTATTTTGAGTGCTTGTCAATTTGTATTAGCAAGTATGCTTTTAGGAACGTACATTTTTGGGCTTAAAATAGGTAGCGATCCTTTTATTTTTATGAAAGATGCCAATCCTGATCTACCTGTGTATAAGATAAATCCAAATTTTGTCCCCAAAGATGGAAAAGGATTGAATCCTTTGCTGCAAAATTATTGGATGGTCATACATCCGCCGACATTATTTTTAGGTTTTGCTTTAATGATAGTACCTTTTGCGTATTGTATGGCAGGTTTGTGGAAAAAAGAATTTGATGCTTGGATCAAACCTGCTATGCCTTGGAACATTCTTGCGGTAGCGGTGTTAGGATTAGGTATTTTGATGGGGGGCTACTGGGCTTACGTAACCTTAAACTTTGGGGGTTACTGGAATTGGGATCCTGTAGAAAATGCCTCTTACGTGCCGTGGTTGATAGGTGTAGCCAGTATCCACACTATGATAATATACAAGCACTCTAAAAATGCCCTTCGAACTACTTTTATCTTAGTTATTGCCGCTTGGATGTTAATCTTATACAGTACCTTTCTAACCAGAAGCGGAATATTGGGTAACAGTTCTGTACATAGTTTTACTGATTTAGGACTTTCAGGACAGCTACTTTTATTCATATTTCTTTTTTTAGGTTTGTCTGTTGGCTTACTAGTCTATCGTTTCAAGCATATTCCCATTACAGACAAAGAAATAAAAATTTACCACAGAGAATTTTGGCTTTTTATAGGAGTGGTCATTTTAGTTTTGAGTGCTTTTCAAGTTATTATACCTACTTCTCTACCTGTATTTAACAAAATTTTTGGTACGAACGCTGCTTTGGCAGATCCTATTCAGTTTTATAGCGAATGGCAGCTTTGGCTAATGGTACTTTTAGCCACGGCATCAGGAATAGCGCAATGGGTATTTTGGCAAAAAACAAGCACTTCTGTGTTCAAGTCTCTTATGACTCCGCTAAGTATTACTTATGTTCTTACAGCACTTATCATATTGTTCATCATGAAACCTGAAAATGACGTTGCACAGTATTTAGGACAGCTTACTTATTTAAAATATATCGTACTCTTACTTGCAGCTTGTTTCACAGTGGTTTCTAATTTAATGTTAATTCTTACTATTCTGAAGCGAAACATTTCTATTGCA
Organism: Bacteroidia bacterium; assembly: GCA_025056095.1. Lineage (NCBI taxonomy): Bacteria > Pseudomonadati > Bacteroidota > Bacteroidia > Bacteroidia bacterium. Next base: position 30,564 of record JANWVW010000006.1, on the reverse strand, counting down.
GGAGGTGCTGTAGCGCACATCGGTGTAGGACTTATGTTAATTGGAATTTTATTCTCTTCGGGCTATAATCGGGTTATTTCTATCAACACGAATGAAAATGAGTTAGGAAAAGGTTTTGCTACACCGAAAGACAGGCGAGAAAATGTACTATTGATAAAAGACCAGCCCCGTCAAATGGGGGATTATCTAGTAACATACAAGGGAGAAGAGCAAAAAGGTATCAGAACAATTTATGAAATAGAATTTCAACAATCTAATGGCAAAACGTTTACTTTGTATCCTGTTGTAGATGAAAATCCTCGTATGGGCGACGCCCCTCGCCCTGCTATCAAAACTAAAATAGATGGCGATATCTATGTGCATATCACGAGTATTCCTAACCCTGAGGCTAAAAGAAAAGCAATGGAAATACGTAACTACACTGTACAAATAGGAGATACAATAGATACAGGTAAAAGTTACCTTATTCTTGAAGGTCTGAACACGCAGGTCAAAGTAGATAATCCTGAACAGTACGACATTGCCGTAGGTGCAAAAATAAAAGCAATTGGTACTAAACAAATAGCTGATATTGAACCTATCTATTTAGTAGAAAAAAACTCTAACACACCCACAGGGCAAGATGTGGAGTTCAAGGAAACAGGAGAAATTATTCGGTTTATGCAAATTCTACCTGAACAACGGAAAATTGTTATTCAAGTTGAACCTACTAAAAGTGTTAATGCAGACTGGGTTGTACTCAAAGCTATGCGAAAGCCCTTGATAAATGTTTTGTGGTTAGGTACAGGCTTGCTAATGGTAGGCTTTGGTTTAGCTATCCGCCGTAGAATAAAAGAGTACAGAAAGATTGTGGATGCAGTGTGAAGTTATCACATTTTTACAAAACTCAATCAATAAAGTAAAGAAATAAAGTAAAGGAAAGCTTTCATTTACAAATTTGTTTTGGTATATTTGCTTAAATAGTCAATTATGGTGAAAATGAAATATGTTTTTGTAGTATGCTTGTTAGTAGTTTCCTATACAAGCGCCCAAAATTATTGCATGCGTTTTTATGGGCATGGCACAGGTGATATTGACAGAGTAAAAATTCCTATTGATGCCCCTGAAAAACCTGTGGATGTATCTAGCGATTTTACTATTGAGTTTGAAATGAGAGCTTCTATTTCCGACAATCCATTAGGCAGCAGCGCTGTACAAGGAAGTAATGATGATTGGACTTTGGGTCATATTATTATAGACAGGGACATTTTTGGAGCAGGAGATTATGGAGATTACGGTATTTCATTAGTAGCGGGAAAAATTGCTTTTGGTGTTAATAATGGTACACAATCTTTTACTTTGATAGGTAGCACAAACGTTGCGGATAACGCTTGGCACCATATAGCTGTTACTCGCAATAGCACTACGGGTAGTATGCGAATATTCGTGGACGGAAATTTAGATGCTTCTGTGTCTACCGGACCTACAGGAAATATTAGTTACCGAAATGGGCGTATAACTAGCTATCCCAATGACCCTTACATTGTTATCGGTGCAGAAAAACATGACTACAACCCTCTTGTTTATCCTTCTTATAACGGATATATTGACGAATTGAGAATTTCTAACGTAATTCGCTACACTACTAACTTCACTCCTCCTACTACTCCTTTTACAACCGATGCTAATACTGTTGGTCTATACCACTTTGATGAAGGTTCAGGCACTACTTTATTAGATGTATCAGGCTATTCAGGTGGACCTAGTAATGGAATAGTGAAGTTTGGAGGGTCAGGTACCCCTGGACCTGTATGGGTACTAAAGTCATCAGTTACAACGGTAGAGGAAAATAGATTAAACTCATTGCATAACTTTTATCCCAATCCGTTTGATACACAATTTTATTTGAAAAATAGCTTAAAGCCGAATCAAAATCTTTTAATTTTTGATGCTTTGGGTAGAAAAGTTGAATTTAATCTTACACAAAACAGTGTAATCCTTCAAAAAAGTACGCTAAGAAGGTTATTATGGGTTTGTATAGAAGAAAATGGAAAAATAATCTACGCTAATTTAATGCAACAAGAGTAAGCAGAGCGAACTAGAACTGCATTTGTAATGCTCTGAGTAAGCTCTCATATTTGTAGTACTCTGTTTGTATTTTGATTTGCTTTTGCTCTACTTCAAACAATTTGTTTTCACGGCTAATAATCATAAAGATAGAACTTTCACCCATTTGAAATTTAATTTCTTCTTGTTTGAGCAAGGTTTTGAAGTTTTCAACTGCTTTGTCCAAGTTTTCATTTTGAGCTTGTAAGAGTTCTAGTTGAGTTTTATAGTTTTGAAGTTTGTTGTTTAGCTCTATGCGCTTAAAGTCCCTACCTAATTGTGTTTGCTGTAGCTTATATCGAGTGATTCGCACATCGGCTAGTTCTTTTTGCACCCATAGTGGAAAGGCTATGGTAACTCGCCATTTATAGTTATTGCTGCTCCAACTACCCGAAAATCCTTTGCTTAAAAAGTTATAGTCCAAATAAACTTCGGGAAGAATTTTGTTTCGTTTAAGTTTAAGGTCAAGATTAAGTTGTTGAATTTTGTAGTCATAGTAGCGAATAAAAGGATGTTGCGAAAGTATTGTATCCACAGTTATGGGTTTAGAGATAACATTTTGAATTCTATGTGGAACAAGTAATTCGCTAATAGGCATAGGCTGATTGTTAAGCCAGAAAAAAGTATTAAGGGTCCATTGGGACTCTATGAATTTTCGCTCTGCGTCTAAAAGGGTAATTTGTCTATCTTGTACAAAAGTAAAAGACTCTAGTGTATCAGAAGCAGGTCTATCTCCTTTGAAGAACATAGTGCAGATACCTTTGTGTCTATCTACAGCCCGTTGATACAGCTTTTGCGAAAGTTTAAGATTGAAATAATGGTAAGTCCATTCCCAGTAAGCTTGGGTAGCGTCCATCATAATTTGGTTAAGGATGATAATCAGTTCATTCTCTGCGTTGAATACGCCAATTTTAGCTTGTAAAGCACGAATCCGATTTTCATTTTGGATTAGTCCTTCCATTAGTGGGATGCTTATACCTGCGGTAAGCAAGCCTTCTTTTGGAGTAACGTTTTCAGGGTTAATATATCTACCGCGATTTTGCTCATATTGTATTTTAAGGTCTATTCCATACCAAGTAGGGGCTTTGAAATTAGCGTTAAGTAAGCTATAATAAGGTTGATTAAGAAATTTTTCATCTGCTTGCAGACCAAATTTTGGAATAAAAGCAGCATTAGCTTTGGCTTTTTCTGCTCTTGCTAACGCAATACCTATCCGCAGTTGTTGGACTAGCGGGTGGTGTTCTTTGATAATACCATAGAAGTCCTCGAAAGAAAGTGTTTTTTTAGATAAACTATCGGCAGGCAGGTAAGTATACCACACTACACAAAAGCAAACTAAAAAACTCTTACTTTTTATCAGACTTGTCATTTTTCTTATACTTTTTGTCAGGGGTGTTAACTTCTTCATAGTATTGAGGTGGGAAGCCATTGAGTTGGCGCCATATTTCATAGCCCAAAGGTACGTCTTTTAGAAGTATAATCCCTGTGCTACCTGAATTGATAGCTAATTTATCGGGCCACTTTTCACCTTCTGCGGGGGCTACTAATACTCTGTATTTATTATTTTCACTAATGTTTTTATCAATAGCTACTACCTTACCTTTGAAAGTACCTATACTCGCGTTAGGCCACCCACCGAATACTAAGCTGGGATAGCCGTCAAATTGCATGCGCACTTCATCACCAATATGGACTACGGGATAATCTCTGGGACTAATGTAGATTGTGGAAGCTACTTGATAATTTGCAGGAACTATGGTAACCAAAGGCGTTCCATCTTTGACTATCTCCCCAATACCTAATTTAATTGCTTGAACAATGTAACAATCCTGTGGTGCAGTAATGTAGTAGTAAGATTGTCTTTTAGTGTATGTATTAAGTTGAGAACGTAATTTTGCTACCGTAGCACGCGCGTCATACGCCGCAGATAAGGTAGAAAACTGCTCGGCTTCTGTTTTAGCTATTTTGTCATTATATTCTGCGGTAATGTTAGCAATTTCTAACTTGGCATTGTTAATTTCTTGTTGAGTAATGTTGAGTTTATTCAAAGAAGCATTGTATTTATTTAGTGCCTCTTGTTGCTTCAATCTTCGCCCTTCTAATTCTGTTAAAGATTTAAGCCCATCTTTGTAGAGTTCTTCAAAACGTTTAGCTTGTGCATTAGAAATATCTAAATTTACTTTAGCATTAACATATTCGTTACTATCAATAACTAATTTAAGTTTAGCTTGTTCTAACTTGTTGTAGGCTTGACTAAGTTTAGCTTGTAGTCCTTCTCTTAGGGCTTTGAGCTGCATTTCCAAAGCATTAACCTTTTCCATGTATGCTTTGATGGCTTCTTCCTTAGCGATAATTTGTTTATTAGTGTTTTCTATTAGATTTGGATCGAAGTAGTCCTCTTTTGCTTCTGAAATGCGTACAATAGTGTCCCCTTTTTTAACAAAATCTCCCTCTCGTACATACCACTCCTCAATCCTGCCTGTAATAATAGAGGGAATTGACTGTGGTCTATCATTGGGTCGCAAAGTAGTTACCGTACCTACACCTTGAACATTTTGCGTCCAAGGTAAAAACATAAATCCTATTAGAATAACTAAAAAAATTTGAATAATTCTCGCCAACACTACATGTGGGCGAATATCGCTTAACTGCTCTAAACTTGGCGTTTTGTACTCATTAAGATGTGTTCCTCCTAGTCCCATAGTCTTAGCTATAAATTAAAGTAATATTCCGCCTTTGAAGTTCTTTTTTGAAAGCTTCAATAAATTCATCATCTAAATAACTGAAAATATTATTAACAATCAATAGAGTTGGGTTGACTAACAAAGTTCTCAATAAAATGATTTTATACGTAAATCGGTCAGATAAAATAGATTGATGAGTAATAACAGTATCTAGTCCGTACTCTAAGTGTTGAATAGTATCCCATATTCCAAAAGATTGCAGCCATTCTATCAGTTCCATATCACTAATGTTGTGTGTAAGACAGATATTTTCTCGTATGGTACCTTTGAAGAGTTGATCATGGCGATTGATAAAGAGCATATCATGGTGGTCATAATGGACTTTGAGAATGTTAATACCATTAAAGAGTAGCTCTCCACTTAGTACTACTACCTTGTGCTTATGTAAAATGAAGTAAAGATATTCCAGAAGCTGTACAGAAGACTTTTTCTGCTCGCCTTGATAGAGGTGAATTACTTCGTTGATATGCGTTTCATATCCATCTATGTTAATTACTACATCTTTAAACTCAATCGTAAGTGGGAAGTGTATATCAAATTCGGGCAAAGGCATTTCTTCATATTCTTTGATGGTCAGGATTTTTTCAATTTTATAAATGTTGGTTAGCATGTCATAAATGATGTCTACACTAAAAATAATCTTTTCTACCGCTGCAATCATAATTAAAATAATTAACTCAGATGCGACAAATTGACCAAAGGTAATCGTACCTTGACCCACTAATACTCCACCTAAAAACATTAACGTGAGAGTAATAATTACTTTAATAATAATTAGAGTGATATAGTGCTGTTTAAGCATTCGAAAGTGCTCATTTCTTTTACGTAGATATTTGGCAATATAACTGTCTACTTTTTTCCATGAGAATGGGTTGTGAATGATAGTAGTGCTTTCTTCATCATTTCCTTTGATCTGCAGCCAGTGCAGGGTAGCATATTTATGCTCTGATTCTTCCACAGAGATTTTAAAGGTTTTATTGCTTATGCTGCGGATAGCTAAATACGTAATCAATAGCATTACAATTACTAAAAAGGCAAAGAAGGAATGATAAAAGCTAATAAGTAAAAAGCCTAGTAAAATTTGTAGAAAAGCTGTAGGCAAATCAATTAAAACTTTGGGAACAGCTTTTTGTAGTAAAATTGCTTCATAGAAATGGTTAGCAATTTCAATAGCATTTTTTTCGGTAAATACCCCTTTAAGGATACGGTTATGTAAATTTAATCCAATATTTCTGAACAAGCTTTGTTGTAAATTTTCAGTAATGGTAAGTTGATAAACTTGTAGAATGCCATTAAACACAATTGCAATACCTAACAAGACTACTAGCACATACCAGGAAGCAAATAATACACCTGTGCTGATGTATGTAATAAGCAACTGGGTAGAAAATGGAATAATTAGGGTAATAACTCCATTGACTAGGCTATAAATCAAAACGTATATGACATGTTTGCGATACAAGCCCATGTATTTGAAAAATAAACCAATAGGATTCATGTTTCTCTATATAAGTTGCAGATAAAATGAAAAATAAGATGAAAACAGTTCAATAATACGTAAAAATTAGTACACGGCGCATGTATTTTAATTAAGAGTTATGAGTAAGTGGAGAAGAGTATATATCTAGAGAAAATGAAAAAGTAGTTCCTACGTTGGGTTCGCTATATACTTCTATAGGTTCGTTATGGGCTTCTAAGATATGCTTAACGATAGAAAGACCTAAACCTGTACCTCCGCCTTCGCGTGAGCGGCTTTTGTCTACTCTATAAAAGCGTTCAAAAATACGGGGTAGATGTTCAGCAGCTATACCAATTCCGTTATCTTCTATACTAATTTTAACTTTACGAGTAGATACGTTAAAATAGATATTAGTTGTTCCCCCTTCTTTTCCGTATCGTATGGAATTAGAAATCAGATTAACAAAAACTTGCCTTATTCTTTCTTTATCCGCAATTACATACGTTTTACGGACCGCATCAGGGTTAACCATTTGTAGAGTAATTTTTTTACTTTTAGCTTGGAGATCTAAACTTTCTATCGTTTCAGCTACTAAATCATGAATTAAAAAAGGTTTCATTTCCATTTGCAACTGTCCTGTTTCTAACTGAGAGATAGCCATTAGGTCTTGAACTAAAGTAACTAACCTTTCAGCATTATTCATGGCTTTTTGTAAAAAGATGCGGTTAAATTTAGCGTCATCAATTGCACCTTCTAATAAGGTATCAATATAACCTTGTACAGCAAATATCGGGGTTTTAAGCTCATGGGATACATTTGCAATAAACTCCTTACGATATTGTTCCAGGTCTTTGAGTTTTTTTATCTCTTCACGGCTTTTATTTGCTAGTTCTATTATTTCATAGTTGATGTTTTCAAGTGGATCATTTTGAGTAACTTTTGTTTCAGGATAAGCAATACGCTCAAATTGATTGGCTTTTAGGGCAGCTATATTTTTGTATATTCTTCGTATGCGCCTGTAAAAAAAGAATTCTAACAAAAACAACAATACTGCACTGTTCAGCCCTGCTACTAAAATTGCAGATAGAATAGAAAAAAATACATTCATTTTCCCAATAAGGTGAACAGCTACTCCATTGGCTATCCCTACAATAACTGAGAATAGTACTACGGCATTAGTAGCAGATAATTTTTTGAGCATAGTTTTTTATGTGAATAGACGCATAGTATTACATCAAAAGTCTTAGCATGTTTATTGCAAAGGTATGTTCTTTTGTTTTTTTAATCAACTTTTGTACATTAAGATTTTGCAAAACGCAGTGTTGTATTTTCAAATTCTTTTTTGCAAATATAGAAAAACATAGTAGTTTTGCGTTTAGGTTATTATGAACAAACAAATTGTAGCTCTTGTGGTAGTAAGTGTAACTATCTTTGCTGCAGCTGCCCAGCCCATAAAACCCTTAAAAATAGGTTATACAAACGTGGATTACATAGTAAGTTTAATGCCTGAGGCTAAAAAAGTAGAAGAGGACTTGATTAAATACAAACAAGAACTAGAGGCAACTTTGAAGGCTAAATATGAAGCTTATGAAAACGCATTAAAGAGTTATTCTGAGGGTGTAAAGGCAGGAACTATATCAGGACCTACTAAACTCCAAAAAGAAAAAGACTTGCTTATTATGCAAGAAGAGCTGGGTAAGTTAGAAAAAAGCTCCGAAAGTCAATTAGCTCAAAAACAACAAGCTCTGCTACAACCTATATTAGACAAGGTAGACAAGGCTATAAAAGAAGTAGCCCAAGAAAACGGTTATACATATATATTCAATTCTGATGCAGGTGCAGGTACTACACCTATTCTTTTACATGGACCTGATGAGGGAAATATTACTGATTTGGTAAAGAAAAAATTAGGAATTAGCAAGTAAGGTTAATTGAATTATGTTCAAACATTTGGTTATTAGTACTTTATTATTTTGTTTTTGTACTGTTTATGCACAGTTTAAGCCTCTTAAAATAGGCTATACTAACGTAGAGTACCTTATTCAGCTCATGCCTGAACTAAAAATAGTAGAAAAAGATTATGCTACATATCGTTTACAGTTAGAAAATAAGCTCAAAGAACAATTAGCTGCGTATGAGAACAAGGTAAAAGAATATCAAGCTAAGATGTCCACAATGAACGAAGCTGCTAAAAAACAAAAAGAAGAAGAGCTGCTCAAAGAGCAGCAAGAATTGCTCAAGGCAGAAAGTCAAATGGAAGAAGAGCTTATTAAAAAAAATCAGGAGCTCATGCAGCCTTTGTATGAAAAATTAGATAAAGTAATCAAAGAAGTGGCAGTAGAAAATGACTATACTTATATCTTCAACACAGACGCAGGTTCAGGAACTTCGCCAATTTTGTTGTATGGTCCAGAGGAATTTAATATCACCGAACTAGTCAAGAAAAAACTGGGTATTACACGATAAACTGTTTGAAAAAGCTGTTTTTGAGTTAATTGGATTTGAAAACTAATGGATTTACTTTCACATTTAGAATAAAAACTAAATGGGTTAAATAACTAATAAGTATGATAGATGAGTATTTAAATGAAAAGCCCTTGCTATTCAAGGAATATGGCAGAAATGTTCAAAAAATGGTAGATGCAGCTATTCACTTACCTACCAAAGAGGAGCGTAACCTTGCAGCAAAAGAGATTATTCGTATTATGATGAACATCACTTTGAGTAGTGGTAATGGCGGAATCAGTAAAGATGACCTATTACCTAAGTTATGGCTGCATCTGATGCAAATGAGCGATTACAAGTTAGATGTGGATGTCCCCTATCCGTTACCTGAACACAAGCAGCCTTGTTATGTTAAATGCTACCAACCTTTACCTTATCCTAACCAGAACGCTGCTATGTTTAAGCAGTACGGAAGTATTGTACAAGAAATGATACAGAAAGCTATTGAAACCGAAGATGAAGAACTCAAAGCGGCACAGATCATGGTTATTGCTAATGTAATGAAACTTAATCATAAGCAATGGAGCAAAGACCACACTTTGAGTGATAGCGTTATTGCCCAACACATTTACGAAATATCCAAGGGAAAAATTGATATACGTGAGCAAGAGTTAGACATGAATCGATTTATCAAAGCCCGCGAAAATGAAAGAAATAGAAAGAAAAAGAAGAAGAAAAAATTCAAAAACAACTTTAATAATAAGGGGAAGAATAAATTCAAGAATTGGTGAGAGATAAAGAGGTACTTTTTGTATTGTTGGATTTAGTAAGATTAAACTTAATCAGCAAAGAGACAAACATTGCTTTATCATTTGGACTAGGTTAGCAGTTTCCGCAGGCTTGGGTAAAAAATAAAGATTCGGGGTATTCTTTATTATCTTTTCTATTTCGTCATTAAGCGTAGCGCTCATCATAATAATGGGAATAGGTTTATGTTTATGTATTTCTTGGGCGGTTTCAATTCCGTTCATCATGCCCAAAATATGGAAGTCCATTAGTATTACATGGGGTTGGTGAGTATGAAAACATCGCAAAGCGTCCTCGGAAGAGCTTACAATTCCACAGACTGAAAAGCCTGAACGCTCTACTTGGCGATTGAGAACAAAAGCCATAGCAGGTTCATCTTCTACAATAAGTACTTGAATATGTTTCATGTGAGATTGAGATTGATACGTGTGTTTGATAGTATGGTATATCTACCATACTATATACGAAATTAGTTGTTACAAAGTTACAAAAAATAAAAAAATGCTGTACTTTTATACTATGAGTATAAGCGATTTGGATATGCTAAGAGAAAAAGTACTAGAATTAGATAAAAAAATGATGGAACTACTATCTCGACGTTTAGAATATGCTGAAAAAATAGGAGAAGTAAAAAGAAGGGCTTGTATGCCCTACCAAGATCCTGAATATTTTAACTTTTCGCTCAAACAAAAGCAAGAGTATGGTCAAAAAATTGGCTTGGATGCTGCGGAAATTCAAGTTTTTTTTGAACTCTTACAAGATCTATCTATCAATAGAATGAAAAAAAATGTACCTTTGTAGTCTTATGAATCTGTATAAAACAAGTTTCTTTTTGTGCATATTTATTATAGGACATTTTCTTTGGGTTTTTGGGCAAAACTCAAACTCTGAAGTGCGAAAAATAGGAATTCTAAAAGGTGAGCTTGCACCTAACATTATTGCATTAGATAATCATGGGGATCCCTTTTTACTATCTTCAAAACTAAAAACTGCCCCTGCTGTAGTTGTGTTTTACAGTGGTCAGTGGTGCAAACCATGTACAGACGAGTTAAAACAGATTCAAAAAGAACTATATCCCAAACTTAAAGAAAAAGGGGTGCATCTTATTGGAATTACTTCCGAACTACCTGAAACAATTGACCAAATAGCTAAGAATCTAGGTATAGAATTTCCAATGATTCACGATAGAAGCCATCTAATTATGGATGCCTATAAAACTTCTATCAGTTATAATACAGCTGACGGAACTATTCCTGTGGAAGACTCTAATATGTTACACAGATACGCAGGTGAAAAGGATTACACAATTACCTTTACGGCTGTTTATGTGATTGGTAGAGGGGGTAAAGAAGGTAAGGAAAGGCATGTGTATTACGCAGATGTTAATCCTGACTTTAAGCCTAACCCAAAAATTGATGAAATTACCGCAGCAGTAGAGGAGGCTTTGCAATTTCATCTCAAACATCCTATAAAAAGAGAAGAAAACAAGTAAGATATGCCACGCGAAGATACCTATAAACTGAAAGGTCTAAGAAGACAATTAGTTGAAGAGTTGAGAAGAAAAGGTATCCAAGACGAAAGAGTTTTACAAGCTATAGAAAATGTGCCTCGGCACTATTTTGTTACACCGGGATTGGAGGAACTCTGCTACCAAGATCAAGCTTTGCCTACTTTGGCACGACAAACTATTTCGCAACCTTATACTGTAGCTTATCAAACACAGTACTTGAAGGTTCAAAAAGGAGATAAAGTACTAGAAATAGGCACAGGTTCGGGATATCAATCAGTAATCTTGGCTGCACTGGGGGCTAAAGTTTATACTATTGAACGTATTCCAATACTGTATGAACAAGCTGCTGCACTGCTGAGTACATTTGGTATGGATATCTACTGCAAACTTGGAGATGGTACATTGGGATGGGCGGAACATGCTCCTTTTGATAAAATTATTGTAACCGCAGGTTCACCTGATATTCCCCAAAATTTAGTAGACCAGCTCAAAGTTGATGGATTGATGATTATTCCTGTAGGAAGTAAAGAAGTTCAAGTAATGACTTTGGTAAGAAAAGTTTCTGATAAAAAGATTGAAGTAACCCATTTAGATACTTTTAGATTCGTGCCTCTCCTAGGCGAACAAGGTTGGACAGATTAGAAATTCCTTAAATTTTTTTCTACTATTGAAACAAAATTTCTAATATTGCCGTTACATTCATAAAAGAATAAACATAAACAAACACATAAAATATGAAAACAAGAATAGAACACTACAAAGATTTAGAGGTTTGGCAAAGAGCATTTCGCTTAGCTACCCAAGTGGCAAATAAGTACGAAAATACAGAGCTAGCTCAAAGAAGCCACATTATCAAAAACCTTATCGAAAAGTCGCTGCAAATTCCTGCACTTATTAGTGAGGGGTTTCTCAGAGGCGTACTACCAGAGTACGTAGCTTGCTTAAAGACAGCAAGACACATTGTATCTGAAATAGATATGACCTTGCAAATTCTACCTGCATTAAACATGGCTACAGAAGCTGAATTACAGGAACTCGTATCAGAATACGAAATTGTAGCCCGACAAATCTCTACCCTCACTAGTATCCTAAGTAAAAAGATGCAATCAAATAACAGACCTACTTACCCTCGCAGACACAGAAGCCAACATACTCACGGCAACCACTCCCAACAGCATCATCAAAGCACAGCTGGGGAAAATAAGCAAAAATCTGATTACGAAATATAAGACCAAAAGCATGACATTTTGTCATGCTTTTTTTATGGCATATTGATTGATAGAGTATAGGCATGAAAAATTATTCTTTTCAGCAAATTAACGAAAAATTCAACAAGTTTTTTAATGAAATTCAAAAAGAATTTTATTTTGAGAAAACAATAGATATAAACGCAAATATTGTATCGCTTCCTGACAGTTATGTCATTGAAGTAGAACTCCCTGGTGTAAGAAAAGAAGACATAAAACTTACACTAGAGGATGGACAGATTGTCATACAAGGTAAAAAGCAAAGAAAATCATACGAGCATGAAAAACTAATTCAAGTAGAACGCCAGCAAGGTGATTTCAAACGCACTTTCAAAATAGGCGAAAATATAAACCCCCAAAATATAAAAGCCAAATTTGAAGAAGGAGTACTGTATATTACCTTACAAAAATTAGAAATAGAAAAAGATAAAGAAACAACTATTGTGATTGAGTAGAAAATTCAGAAAAAAATTTGAAAAACTCAATAAGGCATTTAACTTTGCCCCCACAATCTTAAAAACTTTAACCACCATGTATAGGTACATTTTCAGTACTATTGTACTACCCGCACTAGTTCTAATAGCCGCTTGCGGGGATATCAAAAAACCTGATGTAAGTAAGCAAGAAGCAGAAACGCTAATTAAAGAATTTATGACACTTCGCTTGAATCAAGATTTCAATACTATTGTAAACGGTAGAAACAAAACTCCTTGTTTGAGTAAAAAATTTTTACAACGCTACACTCCCATAGAAAACCCCTACGATAAGAATAGGGGTACTCAACTCAACGAAGCAGTGTTAAGAGAAAAACTTTTCTTCATCAACGACCCTAAAATGGTTGATTACGAAATGAACGATGGCACCAACACTGATAAAAGTTTAGGCGCTCGCTTCGGTAGAGTATACACTGTAAAAATTAAACTCAAATATGAAGATGGCAGAGATGGCGGCTACTTAGTAGAGAGAATTGTGGTCGGCAAAGATGAAAACAAAATGCCTGTTATTGAGGAAATCGAATTGGTAGAAAGACAAGTTAAATAAACATAATTTTCATCTTTGCAAATTTTAATTAAAAGAAAGGATAGGTACTATGAGCAAAATTATCGGTATTGATTTAGGGACCACAAACTCCTGCGTGGCTGTCGTAGAAAACAACAAGCCCGTAGTAATCATCAATGAGGAAGGCTGGCCTACTACGCCTTCAGTAGTATCTTTCACAAACAATGGTAATGGTGAACGTAAAGTAGGTGAATCTGCCAAAAGACAAGCTATAATGTACCCAGAAACGACTATCTATTCCATAAAGCGTTTCATGGGTAGATTTTATGACGAAGTACTTGAAGAGATAAAAAATGTTCCTTACAAAGTAGTAAGAGGTAGCAACAACACTCCTCGCGTACAAATTGGTGATAGGCAATACACTCCCCAAGAAATCTCCGCAATGATTTTACAAAAAATGAAAAGAACTGCGGAAGAGTACTTGGGTCATGAGGTCAAAGATGCTGTAATTACTGTCCCTGCTTATTTCAACGATGCGCAACGCCAAGCTACTATTGAAGCAGGTCAAATAGCAGGGCTAAATGTAAGGCGCATTGTAAACGAACCTACCGCAGCAGCTCTAGCTTTTGGACTAGATAAACGAGATAAAGACCTCAAAATTGCAGTATATGACTTAGGAGGTGGTACGTTTGATATATCTATTTTAGAGTTAGGTTCAGGAGTATTTGAGGTTAAAGCTACTAATGGCGATACACATCTCGGAGGTGATGATTTTGATAAGGTCATTATTGACTGGATGGCAGAAGAGTTCATGAAAGATAACCCCAAAGTAGACCCTCGCAAAGACCCTATGGCACTTCAACGTCTACGCGATGAAGCTGAAAAAGCTAAAAAAGAACTCTCTACTAGCACTCAATATCAAATTATGCTACCTTACTTAATTCCCGTAGATGGAGTACCTAAAAACTTAGTAACTACACTTACTCGTGCTAAATTTGAACAGCTCACTGAACACCTTGTCAAAAGAACTATTGAACCTTGCCGCAAAGCCTTAGAAGATGCAGGGTTAAGACCCGAAGATATAGACGAAGTTATCCTTGTAGGCGGTTCTACTCGCATTCCTCGTATTCAACAAGAAGTAGAAAGATTCTTTGGTAAAAAACCTAACAAAAGTGTAAACCCTGATGAAGCCGTAGCACTAGGCGCCGCTATTCAAGGAGCTATCTTGAACAAAGAAATTCAAGGTATGGTACTTTTAGACGTAACACCCCTTTCTTTAGGCATTGAAACTCTCGGTGGTGTAATGACTAAAATTATCGAAGCTCAAACTACCATACCTGTAAGTAAGTCCGAAATTTTCACTACTGCAGCAGATAACCAAAGCTCCGTCGAAATTCACGTACTACAAGGTGAAAGACCTCTAGCTATCCAAAACCGCAGCCTAGGTAGATTCTATTTAGATGGCATTCCTCCTGCTCCAAAAGGTGTACCTAAAATACGTGTAAAATTTGATATTGATGCTAACGGTGTACTAAACGTAACTGCAACCGATGAAGGTACAGGTAAGGAGCAAAAAATTCGCATAGAAGCTTCTTCAGGCTTGACCAAAGAAGAAATCGAACGCATGAAAAATGAAGCCAAAGCAAACGAAGAAGAAGATAGACGCATAAGGCAAGAGATTGAAAAAATGAACCAAGCGGACAACCTCATCTACAACACTGAAAAACAACTCAATGAGTACAAAGACAAAATCTCCGAAGCTAACAGAAAAGCCATAGAAGCAGCACTCAATGAACTCAAAGAAGCCCATAAAACTCGCAATATACCTGGCATTGATGCTGCTACGGCTAAACTTAACCAAGCATGGCAAGCCGCTTCTATGGAAATCTATAATGCTGCTCAACAACAAAACAACACACAACAGCAAAGTACAGCCAGCAGCAACAACAAGAACGATAGCAACATCACAGACGCAGACTACGAAGAAATAAAATAATCTTCATTCAGAAAATTTTGTTGGGCGACCTGCTTCGCAGGTCGCCCAAAACTTTATTTGACCAGCTCAAACTTAAATTTCACACGCCCTGCTTGTATTGCAGCACTTTCAAGGGCTTTTTTTAATTTTTAACCAGTTTTGTTATGCTATTTTCAGTCCTTAAGTAGTACATTCCCGAAGGTAAGTTGCTAATATCCACCATTTGTGTACCTTTGTTTATCAGAAAAGTATTCACTCTTTGTCCAAGAACATCAAATAATTCTGCTATCACAGTTGAAGAAGCTTCCACCCATACATAACTTTGAGCAGGATTAGGATAGATAAATATAGGATTACTGTCAAATTTGTTTTCTGTTATGTCAGTTCCAATACCGTGTTGTAATACAATGCTTCTTGGTGCGACGCCTGTAGTAAAGAAATCCTGTAAGTTACCGAACTGGTCATATCTATTTACTTTGCCGAAGCTGAAGTAGTCAGTTATCCCGCAGAAAAATTGGTTATTAACATGGTCGTAGCAAATGGAGTAGAGGGCATCTGTATATACAGTGTCAATTACATTACCTGCAACAAGAGTTTGAGGTATTAAGTCAAAGCGTTTTACCCAGTATTTAGGAGTTGTGAAACTTCCATTTGTAGCTATAAAATACATTCGTTGCAAAGTAGTATCTACGGTCATACCGCCGTAGGAAATCAAGCCTGTTGTAACCGTTGTAATAGTAGAAGTCATTATGTCAATAGTTGTGATAGCGGAGTTAGTGAAGTTAGTAGTACAAAAGACATACAGCTTCGTACCATGAAAATACACATCTTGGGGATTAAGTGCTGTGGCGTACTGTTGCATAATAGTACCGTTAGAGAGATTGATAATAGCCAAAGTATCCTCTAATCCAAATCCATTGACGCATACTGCTGCTCTGTTTCCTGGCATAAAAGCAAATCCTTCCGAAGCACCTTTTAAGCCCACAGTACTCCACTTCAACATTTTTGTATTTAGACTGTAAGCTTGAAAATAAGGTGGAGTATCACGAGTTACGTATAAAATGCTGTCTTTCACTTTGGCTACTCTTACTCCTTCAATGAAAATGCTATCAATTTTTTGCATAGTAGCAGGATTGACCGTATAGACTACCGTATCATAAGCTGCGTACAATTTATTGTTTGCTAGGTACAAGGTTGTTCCAAAATAGCTAGGATTATGTACAGGTGTTGTGCTTGCACTGTAAGTAGGATAGTTTGTTTTAGTCAAGCTTCCGTTGCCTTTGCCGTAAGCACCTTCGTTGAGCACGTATATGTGCTGTAAAACAGTTTGTGCCTTGAGCACAGGTACTACAAGCCCTATGGCGAGTACCCCCAATAGATAGGATATTGTTTTCATAGTTTGTTTCTTTACCAGCATTATGCTGTTGTACGCGCTCTTGCTGTAAGCCAAAAGCTACAATAACGTAAGTAGAGCGTTCTTTAAAGCCAAGCTACGCCTTTTTCTTGCGTTACAGTACCTCTTGCTTAGACCGCGAAGCAGAGCGTACTAACCTGTATTACCAAGTATCCTGACTGAGAACTACTTTACACGCCTTCTCATGCTTGGGGTAAGCACAATGGCATAATGTGTAAAGCTTTTACGTTCATCACAGTTGCGCGACAGTGTAGGAATTTCACCTACTTCCATGAGTAATACAGGGCAACAGCAGTGCAAAGATAAAAAATATTTGTAATAATCAAGTTTATTGATATTTTTTTGGGCGTGTCCTTGCCCACACTTCGCTTGCGCTGGTGTGGGCAAGGTCGGCGTGCTTCGGGCTACGCTAACGCTTCGGTGCTTCGCTTCGCTCCGCACTGGGCTAACGCCCACCCTTCGCATGCCTCACGCAAAGGATCTCTGAAACCATCGTTTCTCTGTTTCTTATGCAAAGTTTTAGCTTGTAAGTACTTGTACTTCAAGCTTAAACAAGGTAAAGACATAACTGCACAGGTCAATTGCGTGAGGGGCATGAAGCATGCCCGTCAGGGCAGTACGAAGCGCAGCGAAGTACCGAAGCGAAGCGCAGTGCGGAATGCCCCGACCCTTGCGCAGCAAGGGGCACGCCCAAAAAATTATTTTCTTAAAATAAGTCAATAAAAAGTTACTACTTCTGTAAAAATCCCCTACAAAAAATAAAATGGCTTTTTAACCTCAAAGATTAAAAAGCACGACTGAAAACTGCTAACCTGTACACCCAACAGGACTCGAACCTGTAACCGACTGCTTAGAAGGCAGTTGCTCTATCCAGTTGAGCTATGGGTGCAAAATTTTCGGCAAAGATATAACACTATATCAAAAAATCCAAATGATATTTAACTGCTGTCTTTACATTGAAAACATTTTTTACTTAAATTTGTCATTATTCCACAAGCTATGTACGAAACCTTAAAACCTATATTAGAACAAGAAATTGAAAGCCTTAAAAATGCAGGGCTGTACAAAAAAGAACGTATCATCACATCAGCACAAGGTGCAGAAATTACTTTGGATACAGGTGCAAAGGTAATTAACTTTTGTGCCAACAACTACTTAGGCTTGTCTTCTCACCCGTTAGTGATAGAAGCAGCTAAAAAAGCTATTGACACACATGGCTTCGGCATGAGCAGCGTACGATTTATTTGCGGTACACAAGACATTCATAAAGTTTTGGAAAGAAAAATTGCCGAATTTTTAGGTACAGAGGATACCATTTTGTACGCTGCTGCTTTTGATGCTAACGGAGGCGTGTTTGAACCTTTATTCAACGAAGAGGATGCAATTATCTCTGATGCCTTAAACCATGCCTCTATCATTGACGGAATTAGATTGTGTAAAGCAGAACGCCATAGATACGCCCACGATAACATGCAAGAGTTGGAAGAAATACTCAAAAAAACTCAACATAAAAGACACCGAATCATAGTAACCGATGGTGTATTTTCTATGGATGGAACGATTGCACAATTAGATAAAATTTGTGATTTAGCGGATAAATACAAAGCTTTGGTCATGGTAGATGAATGCCACGCCACAGGCGTCATAGGCAAAACAGGTAGAGGTACGATTGAATATCGCAATGTAATGGGCAGAGTGGACATTATTACAGGTACACTAGGTAAGGCACTCGGCGGCGCATCAGGAGGCTTTACTACGGGAAGAAAAGAAATTATAGACATTCTTAGACAGCGTTCTAGACCTTACTTGTTCTCAAATACCTTAGCCCCTTCAATCGTAGGTGCAAGTATTGCCGTTTTTGACCTACTCTCTTCAACCACAGAATTGAGAGATAAACTAGAAAGAAACACAAAATACTTCCGTGAAAAAATGACTGCTGCAGGATTTGACATCAAACCAGGCACACATCCTATTGTACCTATCATGCTCTACGACGCTAAATTAAGCCAAGTTTTTGCAGATAAGCTGCTTGAAAAAGGAATTTATGTGATAGGTTTCTATTATCCTGTTGTACCACAAGGACAAGCCCGTATACGCGTACAAATATCCGCCGCACATGAACAACATCATTTAGACAGAGCTATACAAGCGTTTACAGAAGTGGGCAGAGAACTCGGCGTGCTTAAACAAGCTACCTAAAAAGCCTAACTCTCACTGACTAATCAATTCTTTTTCCCATTTGGATACTACTGCCGTAGCCACAGCGTTTCCTATTACGTTTGTGGCGCTTCTGCCCATATCTAGTACTTGATCTACACCTAATAAAATCAGTAATCCTTCCACAGGAATACCAAACATAGCACAGGTACCTGCAATAACAACTAAGGACGCCCGTGGAACCCCCGCCATGCCTTTACTAGTAATCAATAAAGTCAGCATCATGGTAATCTGCTGGGCAATAGTCAAATGTATGTTATATGCCTGAGCAATAAATACAGTGGCAAAGGTCATATACATGATAGAGCCATCTAAGTTAAATGAGTACCCTAAGGGCAAAACAAAGGTAACAATCCGAGAACTACATCCAAATCTTTCTAATCCCTCTACTGTTTTAGGAAAAGCAGCTTCAGAACTAGCTGTACTGAACGCTAATAAAATAGGTTCTTTGACATGCTGAATAAGCCTCCAAAAAGGTATTTTAGCTATCCAACAGATAATTTGTAAAATAATGAATATAAAAATTAACAGACCTGCAAAAAAGCATAAAATAAGGTAGAGATACCCTTTCAAAATTCCTATACCTTGCGCACAAACTACTGCACTAATTGCCCCAAATACACCAAACGGCGCAAACTGCATGACATAGTGTGTAATTTTGAACATTACTTGAGCTACGGCATCCATAAACTTAATGATAATTTGTCCTGTTTCTCCGATGCTTGCCGTAGCTATCCCAAAAAATAAAGAAAAAACTACGATAGGTAAAATTTCATTATTTGCCATAGACTCAACTACACTTTTAGGAAAAATATGAGTAATAAAATGGGATAACGTTGTTTTTTTAGCCGCTATTTCTACTTCCGAACCTTTGGAAGGTAACTCTATATGCATTAAATAGCCAGGCTGCGCTACATTTACTAACACTAAACCTAAACTTAGTGCTAAAATAGTAGCAATCTGAAAGTATATAATCGTTTTTAGCCCAATTCTACCTACGGTCTTGAAATCTCCCAATTTTGCTATACCTACAACCAAAGTTGAGAATACTAACGGCGCAATAATCATCTTAATCAACCGCAAAAAAATATCACTTAAAATTTTAACCCGATCTACAAAAATTTGATAGTCTGCTTTTTCAGGATAAAATTCCCGATATAGGTAGCCCACTATTATTCCTAATATCATTCCTAAAAATATCTGTGTGGTTAGTTTCGGTTTTCGCATAACAAGCAAAGGTAAAAGATTATTTCTAAAATGCTACATTTGTCTATGTTTTACAATACTCATTGTCATTTTTTGCAGAAACATCCTCATGAGATAAGTATATACAACCTTTTTGGCGATGAAACTGAAATACCTCAATCTTTTTTTTCGGCAGGTTTTCATCCTTGGCAAATGCTGCCCGAGGATAGAATAGAGTACTATCAAACCTGCTTAGTTCCTAAATGGCAAAATGAACACTGTGTTGCAATAGGTGAAATAGGACTAGACAAAGTAAAAGGCATAGATTGGCAAATTCAAATTTATCGCTTCAAAGCTCAATTAAACATGGCTAAAAAGTTTGATAAACCCGTTATTATTCACTCTGTAAAAGCTTATTACGAAGTTTTATCTATTCTCAACCAAGTTAAGTGGGACAAGCCCTATATTTTTCATGGATTTAACAAGTCCTATACGTTAGCCAAAGATTTATTACAAAAAGGTGCTATGCTTTCATTCGGTATGGCTTTGGATGATAACAGGTTTATAAAACAAGTTTTTATGCCCGTATGGAAAGAATACCCTGCACAAATCTTATTAGAAAGTGATACTAACCCTATTCCCATTCAGGTTTTATATCAAAAAATTGCAGATAACTTGAATGTTCCTCTATCAGTAGTTTGCCAGGTAATCCAAAACACGGTTGAAAAAACTTTTGGTCATTTGAGTTAAGTGTAAGCTGCTACCATCGTTATATTTGATAATATATTTGCCAGCACGATAGCCATTGTTCATCTATTCCTTCCACATTTTGTAGAACCTCCTGCCACGAAGTAATTTTTTTACCTTGTTTTTTGAGAAATTTGCGATACTTTATGAAAGATTTAGCTATATCATACGTAAAACCTGGCATTCTGAACAAAGATTTATCTTCTACTTCATTTAACTCTATTTTTTGAACTTGCTTGTAAGCATCACTTTCCACATAACAGTGTTGCTGCAAACGATGCACAATTTCAGGATATAAACCAATACAAGCTAATTGTCCAATGCTGTGAAAGATTTTAATCTTACGCCGTACCTGTAAAATTTTTTTTGCAGTTTTTTCGCCTACTCCGCGTATCTGTACCAATTGAAGAGAGTCGCAAGTATTCAAATTTATTTTTTCAAAGTTACTTTTTTTATCGCTCAAATTTGTACTTTGTTCTGAAAAAAGTAAGTTATCATTATTGCTTAGAGTAGATTTATCTTCTTGCTTGGGGGCTTCTTGCTTGGCAAGGTACTTAATAATGCTGTCTTGGTCAATTTGTATTTTTTCTTTATTGAGAAAAATAAATCTTGGCAAACTTACAGTAAGAACTATCAAAATAAAAATTGTAAAAATGCCTATTTTTTCTGTCCTGCTAAATATAAAATAGTGCTTAAAAGACATACTTCAAATATAGAATTCTTTCTTTTATTTGAGTAAAAATCTTGTTATTTTTGCTAATATGACAAGGTTGTATGGATTACTTTGTGGAATGCTTGTAGGCTTTTGTTTTATATATGCTCAGACTGCGGAAGAGTATATAGAAATGGCTAAAAAGCGCCGTAACATTGGAGATTACAATGGCTGCTTAGCAAATCTAAATAAAGCAGCAGAGATAGAACCCAATAATCCTAAAATATATGGTATCCGTGCAAATACCAAAATGATGTTGCAAGATTACAAAGGAGCGATTGAGGACTACAATAAAGCACTGGAATTAGATAAAACATACGCCAAAGCTTACGGCGGGCGTGCTTTTGCAAAATATGCTATGCGAGATTTCGAAGGCGCAGCCCAAGATTACAACAAAGCTATTGAACTAGCGCCCAATGACGCCGCAGCGTACAGTTGGCGCGGTTTCTTATCTTATGCAAATAAAAAATACCAAGAAGCACTTGCAGATTACAACAAAGCTATTGAACTAGAACCACTTGATTCAAAACTTTATGCAGATAGAGCTATGGTCAAAATTGCCCTCAATGATAAAGAGGGCGCTATGCAAGACTTTAATCAAGCTATCAAAATAGATCCATTTTATGCTAAAAATTATCGTGATAGAGCTGCACTCAAAATTGAGAACAACGATTTGAAAGGCGCACTAGAAGACTACGACCAAGCTATTTTACATGCCCCCAAACAAACTCGTTACTACATAGAAAGAGGAAATATACAACTCAAGCTCAAATCTATCAAAAACGCTATTGACGACTTTACAAAAGTAATAGAACTTGCTCCCACAGATATAGCCGGTTACTATCACAGAGGCTTAGCGCTCATGATGGAACAAAGCTATAACGCTGCATCAGTAGATTTTGAAAAGGTAATTTCTATGAATCCTAAATATGTGGATGCTTACATCCATCTTGGTATATGTCTTTCGGCTATGAATAAGCACAAAGAAGCCATACAAAATTTTGATAAAGCAATAGA
The DNA here is from genome assembly GCA_025056095.1 of Bacteroidia bacterium. NCBI lineage: Bacteria > Pseudomonadati > Bacteroidota > Bacteroidia > Bacteroidia bacterium. Next base: position 8,001 of record JANWVW010000006.1, on the reverse strand, counting down.
GTTAGATAACAAAAATCCAAAAGCTTACTTTGGGCGAGGAATTGCTAGAGCTTCACTTAAAAACAATGTGGGCGCTTGTGATGACCTTAAAAAAGCCCAAGAACTAGGATACAGTGAGGCGCTGAATGCCATCAATAACATGTGCGAATGAATTTGTCAAATTTATGCAGCAATAGAGTTTATGTACTTGTGTCTTGTAGTTTTAAAGTAATTTAATTTTTTGGGCGTGCCCCTTGCTGACGCAAGGGTCGGGGCATTCCGCACTGCGCTTCGCTTCGGTACTTCGCTGCGCTTCGTACTGCCTAACGGCATGCTCCATGCCCCTCACGCAGATGACCTGTGCAGTTATCTCTTTACCTTGTTTAAGCTTGAAGTACAAGTACTTACAAGCTAAAACTTTGCATAACACACAGAGAAACGATTATTTCAGAGATCCCTTGCGTGAGGCATGCGGAGGGTGGGCGTTAGCCCAGTGCGGAGCGAAGCGCAGCACCGAAGCGTCAGCGTAGCCCGAAGCACGCCGACCTTGTGGGCTTTTGCCCACAAGGGCACGCCCAAAAAATTAAACTTAACTTTTTACTTAAACATACTTTGCATAAGGCTACTTAATAAACGCCATTTCTACTCTACGATTCTTTCTTCTTCCTTCTTCATTTGAATTATCTGCAACAGGCTTGGTATCACCGTATCCCTTTGTCTTCAATCTATCAGCAGCTATGCCATTATCTATCAAATATTTTGCTACTGCTTTTGCACGCTCTTCTGACAACCTTTGATTAGCTTCAGGAGTACCTTGATTGTCTGTATGTCCAATAATTTCAGCTTTTAAGCTTGGGTTTTTCTTCATGATTTCTACCATTTTATCCAGCTCAATTTTTGACGCAGGGAGTAAGACTGCTTTTCCTGTTTCAAAGAGTATATTGTTGAATGTGGCAGTTTCGCCTACAAGAGGCTTGAGTAATATATCTCGGGGATACGTACCAGAACCTGCATATTGGTCAATGTAATAGCTTTCTGAGAATGGAGCGTATCCTTCTGCTTCTACAAATAGACCGTAGTTGTTTCCACCTTGCATTACCACAAGGTACTTACCATTATCTGAGTTAGCATCAAATTCATTGATTTTTTCACCTTTGGTAAGGTTCATGAGAGTAACCTTTGCGCCTATGGGTTTGAGGGTTTTTGCATCTTTGACAAAACCTGTTAAGGTTACGATTACTTGTTTGCTGCCTGCAAACATATTTATCATGTATAGGTCATGTTCGCCAAAACCGCCATCTCTATTGGAAGCAAAGTAGCCCCTATTTCCATCAGGAGAGAGAATAAAATACTTGTCATCTAGCTCTGAACAGATAGGATCGCCCATGTTTACAGGCGTAGACCATTCATCTTTTTCGGGGTCATAAACAGACCTGAATACATCATAACCGCCTAAACCCGGTCTGCCATTTGTACTAAAAAATAGTGTTCTATTATCTACATGAATGTATGGAGTAGCTTCGGATTCAGGAGTGTTGATTTTGTTAATAGGTCTAGCAGGCTGCCACTTACCATCAGGTCCTTTTTTCGACCACCAAATGTCTGTCAGTCCCTTTCCGCCGGGTCTGTTGCTTGCAAAAAATAGCATAGTACCATCTGCTGAAATGCTGGGTTGAGAGTCCCAATAAGGGCTATTGACTGTAGGTGGTAGTCTTTCGGGTGGGGACCACTGTTTGCCTTTGAGAGTAGAAACGAATATATCGCAATTGTTACCATCATCTAAATTTCTCACATAATAAATTTTTTGTCCATCAGCAGAGATGCAACCACTTCCTTCTGTACCAGGTGTATTTACAGGTGCGCCCACATTGTAAGCTACTCCCCACCTTACACTGTCTATTTTTTCTGTAATCCAGAAATCTTCCGCACCCAACCCACCTGGACGATAGGAAACAAACAGTATCATCTTTTCATCAGCAGTAATAGTGGGCTGGTAATCCTCGTAAGAGGAATTTACATTTTTGCCAAGATTGACAATCTTACCGTATTTAGAACGACCTGGCGTCTGTGCTTGAATTATTGAAGCACAGAGAATGCTTAGTACAATAAGGACGTGGTATTTCATCATATTCTTTTTTCCCATAAACAAATTTGATTGATTGACGTAGAGATAGGTTTTTGATTTATTAATTTTATTCCTTTTTCATACCTAACTCTTTGAGCTTGTTGATAATGTAGCGAACGCCTGCAGTTAGTTCATAATTTTTATTTAACCAGATGGCTGCTACTCTTCTATCCCTGCCTATTACGTAAGTGCAGGAAACAGGTAAGGTATAAAATTCTTCGTCAGGATTCTTTTTCAAAGTAATATTCATTTTTTTGAATTTCGCCACCATGTCTTCGGTTACACGGTAAGAAACCTTATAGGCATCCATGATTAAGTGGCTTCGGTCATGGATAATAGGAAAGGTTGCGCCTGTTTCTTCTACCATTTTATCAATCTCTTCATAACTATCAGCAGTAACAGCAATCAAAAAAGCACCTTTTTCTGTAATGTATTTGAGAGAGTCTTGGATATCTCTAATTTGCTTACGAGCTACAGGATCCCAGCGTCCTCCATAAAATAGAATTACTGCAGGTCCTTTTTTAAGTAAGTTCAAAAGAAAAATAGGGTCAGCATGATTGTCCAAAGCTGTAATTGGAGGTGCTTTTTGCCCTATCTCTAAACCTGTAGGAAACTTATTGGCTTCAAGTCTTGGTGGAGTTAAACCTATAACACCTCCCTGCGCCCAAGCGCATTGCACATTAAAAACTACAAATCCTATAAGTAAGCCTAATACCACTCTTTTCATACTCATTGCAAAAATACAAATTTCAAACTCAAAGATAAAAATATTTTACAGTATTTACAAATTAAGCTACAAACCAGGGCAGATACTTTCAGTCATAGGTTTTTAATAAATATGCCAATCAAGAAATCAAATTTTTATATTTTCTCCATTTTTGAATGAGATTCTCCATGTCCTCAGGTAAGGGCTGCTCAAAATAAAGTTTTTTATACGTTTCAGGGTGAATAAATCCCAAAGTGTGAGCATGTAGTGCTTGCCTTGGACATAACTTAAAGCAATTTTCAATAAACTGCTTGTATTTTTGTGTAATCTGACCATATAGTATCTTATCTCCTCCGTAGTTTTCATCCCCAAAAAGAGTATGCCCAATATGCTTCATGTGAACTCGTATTTGATGTGTTCTACCTGTTTCTAATTGTAAAGAAAGCAAAGTTGTTTCTCCGAAACGTTCTAAAACTTGGTAATGTGTAACGGCATGCTTACCCTGCTGGGGGTCCCTGCTTACAGCATACACTTTTCTATCCTGCGAAGCTCTGACAATATTTCCTACTACTGTGCCTCTATCTTGCTTGACATCTCCCCAAACTAAAGCAATGTATTTACGCTCTATAGTATGTTCAAAAAATTGTTTAGCTAATTTCACCATAGCCAATTCGCTTTTAGCCACAACTAATAAGCCACTAGTATTTTTATCTATCCTATGAACTAATCCTGGTCTATACTCTTTGCCCTGTGAACTAGGTAGTTGATTAAAATACCACATCAAACCTTGTACTAACGTGCCATGATAATTCCCTACGCCAGGATGCACCACTATACCCGCAGGTTTATTAACAACAATCAAATGCTCATCCTCATACACAATATCCAAAGGTAAATATTCGGGTTCGCACTCAGGTGGAGGAGGAGTAGGTAAAACTATACTAATAACATCATTCGGTTTGACTTTATAGCTTGCCTTAACAGGCTTCTCATTGACACGAATGCACTCTGCTTCCGCAGCGTACTTAATTTTAGTACGCGAAGTTTTATTCCCTAACCTATGTGCCAAAAAAACGTCTATGCGAATAGGAGATTGTCCAGGATCTACTTTTATCCGATAATGTTCATAACCTTCATTTTCTGTTTCCAAAACCTCATTCTCTGCCATAAGCTATAGTTTTGACATAAAGTAAGTGGGCTATATAAGCTTAGCCCACTTATTGTAGATTCGAATTTATCAAAAAATGATTGTTAGCGCTTATATGTGAATTACTTCGCCGTAAGCATCTGCTGTAGCTTCCATAATGGCTTCGGAAAGCGTGGGATGAGGATGTACAGATTTAATAATCTCATGTCCCGTAGTTTCTAACTTACGTGCTACCACAGCTTCTGCAATCATATCTGTAACTCCTTCGCCTATCATGTGGCAACCTAACCATTCTCCATACTTGGCATCAAAAATTACTTTAACTAAGCCCTCACTTTTACCTGATGCCTTTGCTTTACCCGATGCAGTAAAAGGAAATTTACCTACTTTAATCTCGTAGCCTAGTTCTCTTGCTTTCTTCTCCGTTAGACCTACGCTAGCTACTTGTGGTGTACAGTATGTACATCCAGGTATATTGCTGTAATCCAATGGTTCTACGGGCAAACCCTTAATCTTTTCTACGCAAATAATTCCTTCAGCACTAGCTACATGAGCTAGCCAAGGTCCTGTACCATTAACGTCCCCTATTGCGTAAATACCTGGTACATTAGTCTGATACCACTGATCTACTTGTATCCAACCTGCCTTGTTTGTAGCCACTCCCACATTTTCTAATCCTAGTCCCTCTGTGTTGGGCGCAACGCCTACTGCAGAAAGCAATACATCCGCTTCAATAGTTTCTACCCCTGAAGGAGTTTTGACGTACGCTTTAACTCCGTTAGGTGTATGTTCTACCTTCTCAACTACACTTTCTGTCTTAATTTCCATACCATTTTTTCGGTAAATGCGCTCCAAAGTGCGAGAAATCTCTTCGTCTTCTGCAGGTAAGATATTTTTTTGCAATTCAATTAAAACTACTTGCGTACCGATACTATGATAGAAATACGCAAACTCCACCCCAATAGCTCCTGCACCTACAATAATCATCTTTTTAGGTTGAGTAGAAAGCATCATTGCTTCGGTAGAAGAAATAATCTTTTTACCATCAATTGGCATAGAGGGAAGAGAACGAGGTTTAGCACCCGTAGCAATGATAATATGCTTAGCTGTGTAGGTAGTTACTTTTCCACTATCATCTTTTACACTCACGCTTTTATCTTTATTAAATGTAGCAGCACCTTTAATTACATTTATTTTGTTTTTCTTCATTAAAAACTCAATACCTTTGCTCATACCTTCTGCAACCTCTCTGCTGCGTTTTATCATTCCTGCAAAATTAGGCTTAGCTTCTACCACGTCTATACCGTAGTCTTTGGCATGAGCAATGTATTGAAACACGTCTGCACTTTTGAGTAGAGCTTTGGTAGGAATACAACCTACATTTAAGCATACTCCGCCAAGTTTATTTTTTTCAATTAGTCCAACGGAGAAACCTAACTGTGAAGCGCGTATGGCAGCTACATAGCCCCCAGGTCCTGCGCCAATGACAAGGATATCAAAATTGTTCATACTTCTGTTTAGCTTGACAAAATTAAGAAAATATTACAGCATACAAATTCTCATCCTACAAATTGGATTAAACTGCAAATAATTTTGTTTCTCTATTAGTCTGTATTATATTTGAACTATGATACCTGCCAAACTAATAGCAGAGTACTTTTATGAATTTAAAAAAGTATCTTTCGAAGGAATAGGCACACTAGAACGCAAGCATACTCCTGCTAAATTAGATGTAGCAGCTAAAGTTTTTATCCCCCCTAAAATGTACATTGAGTTTAGCAAAGAAGTTACAAACAGCAAAGATTTTATACGCTACCTTTGTATAACCCAAAATATTACAGAAAAACAAGCTCAAATTAAAGTAGAAAAGTTTATTTCAGAACTTAAAGCCGTTTTAGAAACTCAATACGAGTACCAATTAGACAAGCTAGGCAAGTTCAAGTATAACCCTGACACTAAAGAAATCTCTTTTGAGCAAAATCCTGATGCTTTCGCAGATAATCCTTTGTATTTTGGACTCGGTGAAGCTCACTTTATCTCTTCAACTCGCTCTACACTTACGCCTCAAAATAGCTCAGAAAAAAAACAAAAACCTACCGAAGAAGCTCAAAAAATAGGTAGTCAATCCATCACAACCACTCAACCAGCTAAAATCACTGCACAGGAACTAAAAATGAGTTTAGCAGAAATGGAAGAAAAAGAAAAAATCCAAAAAGAGCAACAAAAAAAAGTAGAAGCCCCTGTTCTGATCCCGATTGTTTTAACTGTTGGAATGGGGCTTCTATTCGTTAGTATATTTATGTTCGGCTTGAGCTATTTCTTTCCTTCTCTTGATGCTCTGCATATCTACCACCACACAAAAATAGACTCTGCAAAAAATCAAGCAGTGTATCTAGATACAACAAAAAGTACAGTGCATAAAGACTCTACACAAAAAGTATCAATCGAAAACCAAACTCCAACCCCTCCTACAAGTAATCTACCAACCCGTAGCGATATTGTTAATGAAGCTGGCAATGCAAATGGCTCTTATTATATTATTGCAGGTTCTTTCACTAGCTTTGAAACAGCCAACAAACAAATAGAAAAATGGCGAAACAAAGGCTTTGAAGCCCATTTGCTCGTTTCGCCCCAAGGTAGATATAGACTTTATCTCTCTCAAACAAACAACGAGCAAGATGCAGTAAATATGTTAGCAGAACTCAAATCTAAAACAGGTAAAAAAGACCTATGGATACTATACCAATGATACTATGAAAAAGCTACTTTTTGTTTTAACCTTAATTCTGATAAGTTACACAGCGTACAGCTGGGGCTTTTGGGCGCATCAACGCATCAACCGAATAGCAGTCTTTACTTTACCCGCCGAAATGATTCCTTTTTATAAGGCACATATTGAATTTATCACTGAACATGCTACAGACCCAGACAGTCGTAGATATGCAGTAGAATATGAAGCCCCAAGACACTTTATTGATATTGACCACTATGGCAAATATCCTTTTCTTAATGTACCACGCCAATGGGAAGACGCCAAAGCAACCTACACAGAAGATACTTTAATCACTTATGGAATTGTGCCTTGGCATATTCAAGTTAGCTTAGCACAACTGACAAATGCTTTCAAAGAAAAAAATCTTGAAAAAATTCTCAAATACAGTGCAGAGTTAGGGCATTATGTAGCAGACGCACACGTACCCCTGCACACTACTGAAAACTACAATGGTCAGCTTACAGGGCAAAAAGGAATTCATGGCTTTTGGGAGTCTCGTTTACCTGAACTCTTTGGAGAAACGTACAACTTTTTTGTTGGAAAAGCATATTTTATCAAAAATACCTTAGAGGAGGCTTGGGCAACTGTTTTGGAATCGCATGCAGCTTTGGATAGTGTATTATCTTTTGAAAAAGAGTTGAGCAAGGTCTTCCCACCTGATAAAAAATACAGTTTTGAAAATCGTAATGGCGTACTAGTAAAAGTCTATTCAAAAGAATTCTCGGCTGCTTATCATAGTCGCTTAAATGGACAGGTAGAGCGCCGTATGCGTAAGGCTATTTTGCGAATAGGTTCATTTTGGCGCACTGCATGGGAAAAAGCAGGCAAACCTGACTTAATTGAACTAGCCAAAGAAAGATTATCCGCTGCGCAGCTGAAAACAATTGAACAAGAGCAAGCTCTGTGGAAAAAGTATGCTCAAAATCCTCTGCAAAAAGACCGAGAAAGTGTATTTATAGAGCTAATAGGCAAAGTGGAGTCTTCTCATGAGCATGAGTGTTGTGTTTTGAGCTATCACAAAAGCAAGGTAAAGCCACAAAAAACCACATTGAGCGCAAAGCACTTTTGGGAATGTATCATTGAAAAAATTTTTAAATGGATATATTTTCTTTGCAAGGTAGTAGGTTATGAAGGATGATATATTTTTCTTTTTTTGGGCGTGCCCTTGCCCATACTTCGCTGCGCTTGTATGGGCAAGGTCGGCGTGCTACGGGCTACGCTATCGCTTCGGTGCTGCGCTTCGCTACGCACCGTGCTGACGCACGCCCTTC
>JANWVW010000005.1 GCA_025056095.1 Bacteroidia bacterium | reverse complement strand
CGCACTGGGCTTACGCCCACCCTTCGCATGCCTCACGCAAGGGATCTCTGAAACCATCGTTTCTTTGTTTCTTATGCAAAGTTTTAGCTTGTAAGTAGTTGTACTTCAAGCTTAAACAAGGTAAAGACATAACTGCAAAGGTTATCTGCGTGAGGGGCATGAAGCATGCCGTTAGGCAGTACGAAGCGTAGCGAAGTACCGAAGCGAAAGCGCAGTGCGGAATGCCCCGACCCTTGCGTCAGCAAGGGGCACGCCCAAAAAATGAAATTACCTTCTTAAACCTACAATACTGATTTGATGACTTTTTTGATAAATCTCTGTGAGCATTTTTCGCGCTCTACATGGCAAACTTTACTGTACGTAGAGCTTTTTGTACTCAATTCCCTTTTGGCTAATAAAAACAGCTTGGTATATTCCCTTAGCCAAAGCCCCGCACTCATGCGAATACTGGTGTGCTCCCGGTTGTGCTTGATGATAAAGATTGAGTATTACTTTACCTGTCATGTCGTATAATTTTAACACGTAAGGCGTTGCTTCTGCTGCATTGACAAAGTAACTCAAAGTCTGCGCTTGATATGATATTTGACTTATTTCAAAACGATGTAATCCGTGTATCTCTACACTTTCAATACGTGAGTAATAGTGGTTACCATCTTTGTCCTGTAAATGTAAGCGATAAAAATTAGTACCATTATAGGGATTTTCATCAAGGTAAACGTAGTATGTTTCATCATTTTCAAACGCAGCAATAGTGTAAAAGTCTTCTCCATTACTTGAACGCTCTATAAAATACTTTCCACGCTTATTTCCATGATTTTGCCAATAGATAAAGTTTTTATCGTGTTCATTTTTTACAGTGAAATTTGCAAACAAAGTAGGTAAAGGGCTTCCTACGCTCAATTGTACGTCGTCTACAGCAAAAGAGGGATCTGCACCTACGCCGTTTATATTATTGTTCCACACAAAGCCAATACGAAGATTAGTGATATTTTCACAAGCAGCGGGCAAAGCAATAGAAAGACTTGTCCATACACCTTGTCCAGAGCTTCCACAAACAGTTGTTTTAGCAGGATCGACTAGATTAACCCAAGTAGCTCCGCCATCTGCACTGTACTGAACAGTAGCATTATCAGCACTACCTTCACCATTCTCAATATAAACAAAAGACAATGTAATACCTGTTTGTCCTACAGTGTTAATGTTGGGTGAAAAAGCTCTGCGGCTAGTAGCAGGGCTGCTACCTGCACAAAGATTGAAACTACAAGCATCATAGGCAGCGCCACAATCGCCGTTTAGACCAAAACAAACCCAACAAGTACAAAAAGAGCTTGGGTTTGCACCTACATGCAGGGTGGCATTTGTGCCGCACGCTGCGCTACAATTTCCTACGCCTGTGTTATTCTCAGCACAGCTTACAAACCATTGGTTAGGAGCACCACCATTCGGACCTCCTGCATTATTTACACTCCATGCGCCATTAGGTCCTACGTAAGCATTAGCAAAGCAACCTTCAAGGCAACCATTATTGAAGTTCTCTGACCAAAACACAGTTTGGGCAGAAGCCAAAAGCCACAAGTATGATAGTAACAAAAGTATTGAATTTTTCATACGCAGCATCAATATTTAATCTATAACACAAATTTAACCTTAAAAAGTCAAATAAGCAATAAAAATGTAATAAAAGTATTTTAAAGTGAGTTTTTAAAATCTTACCTTTATTATCTACCGTGTTTCACAAAAATCTACCCAATTTTGTATTATCTGTAAACCATACTCTGTAAGCACAGATTCGGGATGAAACTGAACACTGTATACAGGTTTATTTTTATACTGCATACCCATAATTATCCCCTCTTGAGTTTGAGCTGTAATTTCTATACCATCAGGAATGTAAGCCGAGCTGACAATTAAGGAATGATATCTCATTACTTGAATAGAAGCAGGTATATTTGCAAATATCCCTTTTTGATTATGGGTTACAAGGCTTGTGTAACCGTGTGAAGGTTCAGGTGCAGGTATAATCCGCATACCATTAGCGTATCCTATCCACTGATGTCCAAGGCAAACCCCTAGTACAGGAATATTCTGCTCAATAGCATACCAATAAGCAAAATCTGCCTGACTGTGTTCAGGTCTGCCTGGACCTGGAGATATTACTAAACCTTTTATATATGGTAAAACTGCCCTAATAGACTTTTTATCATAATGAAAAATGGTTTTGACTTCATTTTGTGCTGCGCATTGTTTGAGGTAATCGGCTAAAATATAAGTGAAACTATCTTCATTGTCTACTACTAAAATCATTACGCACCTCCTTTTTCAACAGGGTGGACACTATTCGTATCAATACGTACAGGATTGCCGAGATACTTAGGGGCAGGGCGAAATAAATACATATTTAATACAGCTTTAGCACAAGCTAAATATTCCCTCAAATGAGTTTTGTAATCATCTTTCAAAGGAATATCTTTAGCGGGATATCCCACACAATTCATCCCTGAATGGTTAGCAAGGAATAAAGCCCTGGCCACATGAAATTCTTGAGAAACGATAATACACTTATCTTGTCCAAATATTTTCTTGCACCGAATGACAGAGTCTAATGTGTGTATACCTCCATAATCCATGATAATTGCTTTTTTGGGTACTCCCTTTTCTATCAAAGCTTGCTGCATATCTCGGGGTTCGTTGTAATATGCACTTCGATTATCTCCGCTAACAATAATATAACTTACTTTTTGTGCAAAATATAGCTCACATGCCGCTTGTATCCGATAATTGAAATACATATTAGGAATGTGATGTGGTAAATATCTACTGGTACCTAAAACTAAAGCTGTTTTATGATATGGGACAGAATGTACATCTCTTACAATTTGTGCTCTTGTAGTATTTTTGATATGCCATTTTGCCCATATTAAAAAAGCAACAACCAAAATTACACTTCCTAAAACCACATACAAAAATCTCCTAAAAACCTTTGTTAGCAGCTTTGAATACATAGCCCCACGTATTTATTCTTTGCTTATACGTAAATTACGCAATTCCGAAGCAAATTAGTAGCTTAAAAACAAGCTTTTCTTAAAAAATAGCCAACTTTTCAATAGAAAAGCCGTTGATTATCAATTAGCTGTATTCAATTCGGAATATAACGATATTTCTAAAAATTGAAGTTAATTCCCACAGCAGGTAAAAAAGGCAACTGATTAACTCGAATGTAACGTATTCTATCAAAGTAAAAGATGTTTTGGCGGTTATATACATTAACAATGCTTGCAATTCCCTCTAATTCAGTTTTTCCTATTTTACGAGTATATTTAAGGGATAGATCCATTCTGTGATAGTATGGCAAACGCCCTTGATTGAGCGGTGCGTACAAAATGCCTAACTGTCCATTTTGAGTAAGATAGTCTGAAGTAATGTTTTCAAACAATATTTTTTCAAAAAAGCCTTGAGTTTGTGTAAAAGGAAACCCTGAACCTAAGTTCCATCGCATACTTACTTCCCACTTGTTAGGTTCTGTGCCCCAAAAATAGCTAAACACGGTATTAAGATTGTGTCTACGGTCAAACACAGGGTAGTAGGTAGTAGTTATGCCTTTGTAAGAAAAAGTTCTATCCACTTTACACCAAGTATAAGCCAACGAAAAAGCATAGTGCTTAGTCTCCCATTTAGTAGAAAGGTCTGCCCCAAAAGATCGCCCTGTTTCTGCAATAAATTGAGGCTCTTCGGGGAATAGTCTATCTCTATTGACATTAGTTACTTGGGTAAAATTCTTGTAAAAACCTTCAATGTTCAGAGTTATTTTTTTAGTAACATCGAGTTCAAAGCCCCCTACAGCATGATAAGCAATTTGCATAGGGTGATTATAGATTTGGTTAGCAATATCCCCTTCGGGAGCAGAAAGATATCCTTGGAACAGGTTAACCACATCTCTATCGGAATTAGCTGAAACAAAGTTTTGAGAGTATCTACCTCCTGCTGCCTTAATTCGCAAAAATTCTGTAACAATATATTTAGCACTGATACGAGGTTCAAGTGAAGGATAGTTTTTAGATGCATAGTAATGAAAACGTAAAGAAGGTTCTAAAATGTACCGAGATTTTGCAATTTTATATTTGATGAATGTGGCTGCTTCGGTTGTAAATTCTTCTTGGTTAATTCTTGCACCTAGTGCATTGACAAAGTTGTAATTAGTGGTAAAACCATAAACCTCAAATCCGATTTTTACTTCATTTTTGCCTATAAAATAAGAAAAATTAAGCGAACCATTAAATCCTCCAATCTGACTAGAGCGTGTATAAGACCCTTTAGCTTCCTGAATTTCAGAAATGTAATTAGAGTAAGCAAAATTGCCACTGATAATAGTAGATGCCGTAGTAGGTAAAAGCAAAAAGTTTGTTCCCCCTCCGTATTGGCGCCATTGCAGTTTAGAAGGAAATTGTAAATTCACTCTATCTGTGTTATGAAAGCCAAAAACATTGAATTTATTACCTGACTTACCTGACAGAGAAACTTTGGCATGCACGTCTAAAAAATTATAAGGCAAGCCCTCGCCGGGGCGTATGTAAGGGTAAAAAATTTTACTACTCTGTTCCAAATAGCTGGTACGGCTGGTAATGTAAAATGAAGCTTCTCTCTCTCTTTTACCCAAAGGACCTTCAAGCAAGACTTTTGAAGTAAAGGGGTTAACTGATATTCTACCTTTGTACTCTTTTTTATTTCCATCTCGGGTAGTAATGTCCATAATTGAGGATATTCTTCCACCGTATTCTGCTCCAAACCCCCCTGTGTAAACATTTACGCTACGGATAATATCTGTATCAAAAATAGAGAATAAGCCAATAGAGTGAAAAGGGTTGTAAATAACTGCTCCGTCCATAATGACTTTGTTTTGGATAGGGGTTCCCCCGCGAATGTAAATTTGTCCCCCCTGGTCCCCTGTAAATACTACTCCTGGTATTGTTTGTATGTATTGCAGCACATCAGGTTCACCCCCAATACTAGGCATGCGCTTAATCTCTTGCGGAGTGATGGTAATAGTAGAAACCAAAGTTTTTTCTTTTTTTTCTGCTTGTTCCCCAGCTATTTCTATTGCCTGCAGCTCAATAGCTTGTTCTTTTATATTGAGCTTTAAGTTGGTTTTGCTTTCATTACTAATTTTTACTCTCACTTGTAATGTGTCAAAACCGATGCAGGTTACTACTAAGTCATACTCCCCAACAGGTACGCGAGAAATAGAAAAAAAGCCGTTTATATCTGTATTAGCCCCATAAGTTGTATTCTTTAAGTACACTGTAGCGAAAGGTACAGGCGAGCCATCCTTATCGTTATTCACAAAACCTCTTACTTCACCTGTTTTTTGGGCGTACATCGTAGCTGTAAGTAGAATTCCACACAAACAAAGAAAGAATGCCTTCATGGCTTCAAAACTAAAACACCACTTGCTATCTACCAAATATGTATTTTCAAATTATGACCAATGGCTTACAAAATATAGCAATTGCCCTACTTACGCAATCTTTTAACAGAAGCCCGCCGCAACCTGTCGTTAATTGCTTTGCCTAATCCCTTTTCAGGAAATATTTCAGCTACGATCGCTTTTATGGGCATGTTGTCTAAACTGCGTAAAGCATGAAATAAATTCCGTGCTGCTTCTGATAAATCTCCCGTTGGTGAAAGCACAAACTGTTGATGAATAGGTACGCGTTCATGATAACGCTCAAAAGCAATAACGCCAATTTCATCATAACTGTATTCAGGCGGGCACTTTTCTAAATACAATGGCACATGCGGCGCGTAGTGCGTTTCTAACATTCCAGGTGCATCAGGATTGTTTTTGCTTTGTATATTCACATCTACTTTGCCAATAATCTCCTCAATTGTTTCTACCGTTGTACCACCTAAACGTAAAATGGTCGGAATTTCTGTTTCAAAACTAATAATCGTAGATTCTACCCCAATCTTACATGTACCACCATCTAATATGTATGGAATTTTTCCTCCAAGTGAGTCTAAAACATGCTGAGCCGTGGTAGGACTAACATAACCAAAAGGATTGGCACTAGGTGCTGCTAAAGGAAAATCTAGTTTTTTCAATAACTCCAAAGTCAAAGGATGACCAGGAATACGAATGCCCACTGTGTTATGTCCCGAAGTAACAATGTCAGGAATAATATCTTGCTTAGGTAAAACGTACGTAATCGCAGAAAAGTACTTGGCTAATTCATATACAGCCATAGGTACGTATGTAACGTACTTCTGAATCTCTTCTACCGAATGCACATGTACAATTAAAGGATCAAAAAAGGGACGCTGTTTGACCTCAAATATCTTGACCACTGCTTCAGGACTAAGCGCATTAGCCGCTAAACCATACACCGTTTCCGTAGGAATAGCCACCAACTCATTCTTTTTGAGTAGATCTAAGGCTAATTGAATATCCTTACCTACTAAGGTTTTTTGCCTATCCATTAAAAACCTTCACCTACTAACTGTACTTCTAATTCCAAAAGTACATTAAATTTTTCAAAAACGCAAGTGCGTACTTTCTCAATTAACGCTATCATGTCTGCTGCGGTGGCGTTATTTTCATTGATTAAAAAATTAGCATGCTTGGGGCTTACTTTTGCTCCACCAATTTGAAAACCCTTCAAGCCACAAGCTTCTATCAATCGCCCTGCATAGTCATTAGGTGGATTTTTGAATATACTACCTGCATTCGGCTTATTCAAAGGCTGTGTCTGATACCGTTTTTCTAATAATACTTTGCGTTTTTGCTTAATTTTCTCAATATCATTCGTTTTTTTAAGATGCATTGTAATCTCCAAAATAACACTATCCCGAAGATCAGTCTGCCTATATCCAAAGCTGACCTCATCCCGAGTAAGATTTAGATGCTTGCCTGCACGCAAACACTCTACCCGAGTAATTACATCAAAAATTTCTCTTTGGTACGCACCTGCATTCATAATCACTGCTCCTCCTACTGTACCTGGAACCCCCCCTAAACTTTCAATCCCCTCAAAACCCATTTCAATTACATCTAATACCAATCGCGGCAAATTGTACCCCGCACCCACAGTAACATACTCCCCTTCTACTTGCAAATAACTTAACGTATCTCGTATAGCAATTACACTACCACGAATACCTCTATCGCTAACTAAAATATTACTCCCTTTACCTAAAACAAAATACGGTAGCCCATTCTTGTAATGATACTGAACTAACTCAATCACATCTTGCTTGTCCACAGGTTCAAAAAAATAATCTGCTTCACCTCCAATTTTAAGTGTTGTGTGTTTGCTCATGGGCTCGTTATATTTAATGCTACCTCTAAAAAAAGAACGTATCTCTTCCAACTGATAGCTTTTCATATCTCACCTTTTTATGGCTCATCGTCTATTTTGCACTTGTGCATAACAGCTTTGAGATATTCTATTTGAGCAGGTAAAATAGGATTATCATAAATATACAACTCCCTGAGCTGCTTTAAGTAAGAAATTTCCATAGGTAAAACAGAAATACGATTTTTGCTAATGTTAATTTTGGTCAATTTAGTCAATTTAGAAATTTCCACAGGAAGCTCATAAATTAAATTGTTATGCAAGTATAGTTTTTCTAATTTACTCAACTTGCCGATAGATTTCGGAACATAGTTACATTGATTGTGATTTAAACCTAACCAAGTAAGCTCACCCAATTCCCCTATTTCATCAGGAATTTTTTTTATTTGATTATTGGACAAACTCAATACCTGTAACTTTTTAAGCTTAAAAATAGCCGGGTTAATTTCACTAATCTCATTCTCAAATAAATATAACTTGATTAAATGTTTCAGATTTGCAATTTCATCAGGAATCTCTTTAATCCGATTGCGAGCAAAGCTTAGTACTTGTAAGTTTTTGAGCTTAAAGACTTCTTTGGGAATCTCTGTAAACTGGTTGCCTGTAGCGCTTAATTCTATCAGATGAGCAAGGTTTTCTATACTTTTAGGTAAAGTGTTTAATTGATTATTTGCCACATTTAGCCGTTTCAATTTTGTCAATACTCCGATATTTTCAGGTAGCTCTGTTAAGTAATTATCTCCAAGCCCTAGCCATTCTAATTCAGATAGCACACCAATTTCCACAGGAATTTTAGTCAAACTATTTTCAGACAGACTAATCAACTGTAATTTTCGCAATTCATAAAGTTGTGTAGGAAATTCTGTGAATCTATTTCCTGTCAAAATAATGGCTTGTAAATTTTTGAGCTGACCAATTTCGGAAGGTAGTGTAGAAAGCTCATTGTAGGAAAGGTTGAGCTGCTGCAAAGCTGTTAGTTTTCCAATTTCAGGCGGTAAAGTTTTTAATTTGTTTGCAGAAAGTGTGAGCTTGTAAACCTTTTCAGGATTTTTTAGAGCATCTTTAAGATTATCTATCCAAGGTTGTTTAGCCAAAGCCGCAGAATCTAATAACGCGCTCTGAGCAATACACAACCGAACTAAAACTGCTATTACGAATATGAAAGCAGTAACATGCTTCATGTATGCAAAAGTAAAAGAATTTCGCTCATTCCCACCAAATAAATGGCTTTATTAAAGTAAAGTCTATATCTTCAAGAGAATACTCTTCGCCGTTTTCTAACACTACTTTGTCAGCTTTAATTGCCTTTATCCATTTACCTCGAATGAGGGAGATACATTCTGCAAGGTCAATATCAGAATATATTTTATTCAAGTCTACTTTAATGACTTTGTTGCTCTCGTCTAACTCTACGGCTTTAAGTAGTTTCTCATCTTTCAAAAATACATATTGTTCGTAAGCAGATTTGCTTGTTGAAAATAAGTCATAATCCTGATATACAGTTTGCTCTAAGGTTTC
Organism: Bacteroidia bacterium; assembly: GCA_025056095.1. NCBI lineage: Bacteria > Pseudomonadati > Bacteroidota > Bacteroidia > Bacteroidia bacterium. Next base: position 25,259 of record JANWVW010000005.1, on the reverse strand, counting down.
CTCATACTGTTCTAACTCATAGTATTTGAAAAACCCACCTGCTTGCTTGGCATTGTAATGTGCTTTGACCTCATTATCCTGTGATATGCCTGATTTGTCATAAAACAAAACTTTTTTCATACGAGGTAAAACCACTGTGTAAAAATGTGCCCCCATCTCTATACCTATCCATTTTCTACCTAACTTGTGCGCCACAGCCACAGTCGTACCTGAACCGAGAAAAAAGTCCATTACATAATCCCCAGATTGTGAAGTAGATTGAATGACACGATTTAAGATAGACTCTGAGTTTTCCGTTGAAAAATTCCACCCAAATGAATAGCTTGAGATATCTGTCCAGTTTGAGTCAATAGGAGTATACTCTGCTTCTAAGTATTGAGGAATTCCTCTTTGTGGATTACCCAAAACATCAATGTAAGCATAATCTTCATTGATTCTAATTCTTTTTTCTAGATTTAATGTATTAAATTTTTCCTGAGAAAACCTCCAATGACTATTTTTAGGCGCAATAAACGTTCTACCTTCAATTACAATATAATTTGCATTTTTATTTTCCTTCGGAGATACTGCATTTATCCATTTTGCTTCTCTTTCCCTTTCTTTGAATATCTGTTTAAATTTTATTTCGTTGCTGCAACTGAAAAAATATAAGGACTCACATGCAGGATTGAACCTGTCAGGTACATTTGTACCTTGGTAATTAACTTTACGTAAGATAAGTTCATTTCTAAAATTTTCCCTTCCAAATATATCATCTAGCAGGGGTCTAACTATCCAGTTGCCGTTGTAATCGCAGCGGACAAAAATAGAACCTTTTTCATTAAGCCACTCTTTGGCAATACGAATGCGGTTTTCTAACAAGGTTGCCCAAGTGGAGTCTTTGTAATTTGTGTTGTATAAAAATTGTGTAGAATTATCCAAATTAAAAGGTGGGTCAATGTAAATAGTTTGTACCTTGTTTTTGAATTTAGGTAAAAGAGTGTTTAGAGCTTGGTAATTTTCACTTTTTATCAGCCACCCATCTAAGCTATTATCCAAATCGCTAAACAGAGCTAAAATATCTTGCTCTATATCTTTGAAGTAATGCGTGTCAATCGGCAAAAATTGGTATTCAGGTTTTAAGCTTATTTGGGGCTGGTCTATCAAGTTATGCACAAAAATGTCATCAATATTAAAGGTTTGAGGTACCATTTCTAGCTTTTGCCATTCTTCTACTTGTTTATGTACGTTAGGGTGCTGTACAATTTTTTGTAATACCTGAGTAGATGAAGGCTGCGCAGCAATTCTATCCAGCGTAATAACATAATGGCTGTTTTTAACAAATTTAGGTTTATTCCATATTTTGACTAATTCATCTTCAAATTGAGCAATAAAGTCAATAATTTTGAAAGCAATGTCTTTGAGAATTTGCAATTGATTTACTCTTTCAACGTGCCAATATTCTGCACCTTGCCAGTAGTATTGATATAGCCATAATTTGAACTGTTCTTGCAAAAAAGCTTTGGCATTTTTGTGAATAAAATAATCTACCTCGGCTTGGCGTTCAAAAATGCGAAAAGCACGCTCTAATTGCTCTTCGGTGATTTTAATTTTATACTTTTTAAGCCCTTTGAGAATATCCTCTATGGGAGTTACTCTACCTTTTTCAGCATAAAGAACTTCAAAAACTATAATTTCATTGTAGCCTTCGGTCTTTACTTCTTTAAGACTATAAATAAGACTTCGTTTTTCGTTAGCTTTTTTGTTTTCAATCGTAGAAGCGTCAAAGAAAAAAGATAAATTATCTATTTCTATGGGCATAGAACGGAATATCCTATCGGTTTTGACGTAATAAAGCATTTGCGTTTTCCAAAAGAGTACGATATCTTTTTCATTAGAATACACTTTTTCATAAATGTTGTTATGAAAAGAAGTTTGATTGAAGTATATACTACCATTTTCAGCAAAATAGTATTTGAAGAAGGTATAGAGTTTGTCAAAGAGCTCTTCGCGGAAGCTAGGATACCGTTCAAGCCGTTGATTGATATCTGCTTTGAGAAGGTCTTCAATTCTTTTGTAGTACTTAGATTTGATGCGCATCAATTTGATAAATCCGCCTTTACCTTCTACTTCTGCCCCTATAAATATATCTTGCAAGGTTTGATAAAATAATTGCTCTTTGCTCATATATGCAAATTTCTATCTTTTTGTTGAAAATATGTCAAGTTTTTGGCAAAAAATTTTGAAAGAAGTAATTTAGCGTTTCGTTTGCCAGGTATATAAAGAACATGAGAAAGACGAAAATTTCTGTATATAGTAGAGATGTACTCAAAGAATTAGCGGTACAATATCCTGATAAGTGGAATAAGGTTCAATCTAAAAACAAAGAAAAATGGCTTATGGGAACTGATTTTCCTACTTATAAGCAATTAGTAGATATTTCCAAGGCTTTTAAGATTCCCTTCGGCTACTTATTTTTAGATTCTTTACCAAAAATAGACCTTCCAGTAATACATTTTAGAACCCTCAGACCACAAGATAAAAATGAGCCATCAGAGCAGCTAAAAGAAGCTATCTTATTGATTAAAAAATATCAAGAATGGACAAAAGATTTTTTAATAGAATGGGGAAGTGAACCCTTACCTTTTGCAGGTAAATATACAACTACTACACCTATTGAGGAGGTAGTACAAAAAATGCGAGAAATTTTAGGAGTGCGAACAACTTGGGCGGCTTTACAGATATCTTGGCAAAAAGCTTTTAACTACCTAGTTAGTACTTTTGAAAAAGCAGGAATATACGTATCTGTTAGTACATTAGCAGAGGATAATACTCATTCTCAACTAACAGCACCAGAGGTTAGGGGTTTTGTATTGTATGATGAGTATGCACCATTTGTATTTGTAAATAATAATGACTTTTTGTCTGCGAAGATATTTACACTGATGCATGAATTAGCCCATATTTTGGTTGGACAAAGCGCTTCTTTTGATTTAGCTTATTTACAAACTCATGAAAATGAGGTAGAAAAATTCTGTAATCAGTGTGCAGCTGAGTTCTTAGTACCTACAGCAGAAATTGAACCTATACAGGATATAAATGAAGAAACTTACCAAATTTTAGCTAAACGGTTCAAAGTTAGTCCTTTGCTTATTGCGCGCAGATTGTTAGATCTAAAGCGCATAACACAGACAGAATACAAGAAATTTTTTCAAATTTACCAAGAAACTACACCTAAAAAGCGAAGTAATACTTCAAAAGCAAACTTCTATAAAATGGCTGTTCTTCGGTATGGAAAAAAATTTCTCCAAACTCTTAAATATGCCTACCAAGCTGAGCACTTATCTGAAAGAGATTTGTGCCACCTGCTTAACTTAAATCTAAGTACGGTTCATAAACTATTTGAGAAAGTATGAATAAAAACATGTCTAATTGTAGTTATCTACTGGATACAAACGTATTTATTGATGCTTTTAATAAATACTATTCGTTTGATTTTGGTATGGTATTTTGGAATTTTTTAGAAAAAAAAGCCAGTCAAAAAATAATTTGCTCTATTGCTAAAGTATTATACGAAATTAAACAAAGAGAGGATGCACTGAAAGAATGGACAATAAAACATTTTGACAAATACTTTCATCCTACAAACGATAATACTACTCTAAAAGCATACAAAAATGTCGCAGTGTGTGTAAAAAACAAGACAAAATTGAGCTCAAGAAATGATGCATATTATACTCCAAATGCACTTAATGCTTTTCTTGCCGAAAACAAGGCTGATGCTTGGCTTATTGCGTATGCTTACAGTCACAGTCAAAAATTATGCATAGTTACTCTTGAAAAACCTGGAGGAAGTAAAAAAGTCTCTATTCCTGATGTTTGTAAGGATTTAGGTATTCCTTGTATAGATACATTTCAAATGCTTAGAAACCTCAACTTTAAATTTTAATTAAATTTTAAAAGACTTATGAACCTATACCTTCAAAACATTGTAGAGTACATTCCTTTTAGCAGCTTAACCACCTATTGGCAAGATGTAGACTTGCATACTTTTTCTATAGATATTGAGTTACATGGCTATCAACAAAAAGGTTTAGAAAATGCAATTAAAGCTTTGCACTTATATTACGAAAAACTAAACCAAGATAAAAAACAGCTTTTTAACTACTACAAAAATAACGGTTTAAGTGAAAATTTAGACTTGATTTTTAAGGATAAGGATGCCCACAAATACAAAGTTTTTAACGAATATAGCACAGAATTCCCTATTGAACGCAATTCTATTCCTTTCTGGTCTTTTATCAACCGAATGAGCTTTTGGATGGCTACGGGAAGCGGTAAAACGGTCATTCTAATCAAGCTGATTAGTATACTTGGTCAGCTGATGAAAGAAGGCACTATTCCTAAGCAGGATATTCTTTTTCTCACTTGTAGAGAAGATCTTATTGAACAGTTCAAAGCGCATATACAAAAGTTTAATGAGTATCCAGGCAATTTACATATCCATTGCTATTCACTCAAAGAATATGATAGCATAAAACAACAAAATAATCCCTCAAAACCTAAGCAAATAGACGTTTTTTACTACCGCAGTGACTTAGTTTCAGATATTCAAAAAGATAAAATTATAGACTTTCGGAACTATGAAAATCAAGGTAAATGGTACATTCTTTTAGATGAAGCCCACAAAGGCGATAAAGAGGAAAGCAAACGGCAGTTTTATTACTCTATAATGGCAAGAAAAGGTTTTATGTTCAACTTTTCTGCTACATTTACCGATAAAATAGACTTTGCTACTTGTGTATTTAACTTCAATTTAGAAAGGCTGATTCAAAACGGCTATGGTAAAAAAATTTTTATCTCCCAAGCGGATATTTCCGCATTAGAGAATAAAAATAAAGAGGAAGAATTTTCTGCTCAAAAGAAACAAGAGATTATACTCAAAGTTTTTATACTCCATACCTACTTACGCAAATTGAAAAATGAGGTAGGGGACTTGTACTATCACAATCCACTTATAGTAACGCTTGTAAACTCTGTAAATACAGAAGACTCTGACTTGTACATGCTTTTCAAACTAGTAGAAGATGTTGCTTTACATAAAGTTTCAGCAGAAGTGTTGGAAAGTGCCAAAAAAAGCTTAATTTCTGACCTACGTTCAGGAACTTATCAATTTGATAGAAGTCCCTTTGTGGTAGATGAAAACAGGATATACAGTATTGATTTGAAGGATATTTTAGAAAATGTACTCAACGCCAAAATACATGGTAATATAGAAGTGCTTAAAATACCTGGTAATAAAAAAGAAATTGCTTTTAAGCTCACTACTAGCGATGTACCTTTTGCGCTTATCAAAATTGGTGATATCACAGAGTGGATAAAAAATAAGCTCAAAGATTACGTCATTACTGAAAGGGTAGAAAACGAAAGCTTATTTAGAAAGATTAACGATAGGCGTTCAGAGATACAAATTTTAATGGGTTCTCGCACTTTTTACGAAGGTTGGGATAGCGACAGACCAAATATTCTGCTATATGTCAATATCGGAAAAGGAAAGGATGCACAAAAATTTGTACTTCAATCTATTGGCAGGGGAGTAAGAATATGTCCTTTTGCGCCCTACCGCATGCGGTTAAGGATTTTACAGCAAAATAAGATGGTTCAAAACGATTTGTTTGAATATCTCAATTTATATGCACAGCCGTTAGAAAGTTTATTTGTCTATGGCACTAAGGCAAATAACCTTATTGAAGTGGTCAATGCCCTCAAAATATACACAGGAGAGTGTATGCTTTTATCTTTTGAAGTTAACCCTGATATACAAAAAGAAGAACTTCTTATTCCTACTTATACAAAAATTGTCCTTAATGAACCTGTACCAAGTGGGATTTTATCTACCTACTTTTTAATACACAGCGAAGATTTAGCTTTGTTAGAGAACTATTGCAACTATTTAGGTAAAAAAATTCTACTAGCCAAATTTGACCTTACTTTGCCCTTAGTCCAAAAACTTTTTGAAGCACTAAACCACAAGCAAAAATACTTTAAGGTAAATAACGCAGAAACTTACAAAATACAAGTCCCTGAAAAACTTGTCAGCAAAGTCATACAATTTTTAAAACTTCAAACCGAAGTACTAAGAGAATTTAAACCTTTGGAAGAAGAGATTGTTCATTTTAAGTATATTTGTGCAAATGTAAATGTATCTCGCAGATTGAGGGAATTGATAGATAAAGTCAAAAAATATCCTATAAAACCAGAAGCATTGCAAATTTTAGATGAACAGTTTGACAAAGGAGAGATAAGCAGACAAGACTACATTCATAATATCAAGAAACTAGAAAGCGAATATCCGCAGCAGATAGAAGCTCCACCGTTAGTTATACGCTATGTTGACCATCATTACTACGTTCCTCTATGTTTATCTGATGATGAAAAAGTAGATTACATCAAGCACATTATCAAAACAAAAAGTGAATTTAGATTTATACAGGATTTAGAACATTATTTGTCTTGTCAGGACAACCTTTTCAATCAGTTGGATAAGTGGTATTTTTCCAAAATAGATGAAACATTAGATAGTGTTTATATCCCTTACTATGAACCTAAGTCCAATAGTATTCAAAAATTCAAGCCTGATTTTATATTTTGGCTATGGAAAGGTAAGGAATATACCATTCTTTTTATAGACCCAAAAGGCACAGAGCATACCGCTGCTTACCGTAAAATTGATGGATACAAAAAATTATTTGAATTTGACAATAAACCTAAAATATTTGAATTCAACGGCTACCAAGTAAAAGTGCTGCTCAAATGCAGAACAGAGGATATTTTGGCTGTACCTAATGAATATGCCCCTTATTGGTTTGAAGATATAAAGGATATGCTAGCATGGACTTCAGAACCACATACGAATTTGTAGTTTTATATCTGAACGCCTACTTCCTTGACTTTCATCTAAGTACGAACCTACGGTTTGTCTATCTACGTAAAGAGTATTGGAGTATCGTATCCAAAAGTCTATATCCTTTGTAATTGCCCAGCGTAGCATAAAATACGTACGCGTACCTACCCCACTGTATGCAGGAATAGTGTACAATCCTAATAAATCATTTTCATACGCATAGATGCGTGCTTGATAATTTCGGCTATCAAATATTGCATACCTGCCCGTGAATTCTAATCTGTTTTTGAGTATCTTAAAATTGACATCTTGTAAAATCAATAAACCTGTATGTATTTTGGGGGCGTCATCTTTGTACCAACAAAGTTCTATACGTGTATGGCTTTCCAAAGTCTGTGTAAGCAAAATACGATTATCTAAACGTAGATACTGTGTGTAAAAATCATTGAGGTATTTCAAATTTTGGTTAGGAATGAGGTTGTCAGCATTTTTTTGTTTGAAGTTGTGCCTATACCGTAGGGAAGTTACATTTTGGCGAGAGGGTGAAAAGTCTATTTGTGCCAAAAAACGGCTTCCTTCTGACGGCATAGATACATCATATCGCCATTGTGGAAACCAAAATTTATCGTAGTAGCTGCTCAAAAGCCATTTACTATTAAGTTTTATTTTAATTCCTGTGTATAGACCTATCTCATTATTTAAGTCAAAGCGGCGTTCTGCGAATACATTTCCGTTGGTATTGTGAAAACTTTTGTCTAAGTATCTGAACAGAATTGCTGCATCCACTTTTGGGTCTAAGCTCATTAGGGCGCCTTGTATCAAAGCAGGTTTTTGGTTTTTACTCATAGCCACTTCTCCGAAAAAGTTGACATTCTCAACAGTATAATCATAATCTGCACCAAATACAGCGTTAGTTTTATCTGCAAACTCATATCGCCTATATCCTGATGCAGGTACTACAAACGGTTTATTAAATTCTTGATAATATGCTGTACATCCTGCTTTAAAGTTATATTTTTGGTAGCTCATTCGCCCGCCGAACATTTGTTCCTTTACGTTGTTCTTTTTAGAAATTTCATTGGGCGTTCTATGCAAACCAGAAATGTTTATCGTAGAAAAAGCAAGAATTTCTTCGTTCAAGGTATCTGTGAGGGCTACGGAAGCATCCAAGTTACGATTTGAATAGAAAGCAGTAATTTCTATCGGTTTAGTAATAGCCACCGTAGTAGCCACACCACGAGCAAACATGTATTCATTTACAGACCGATAAGGTAATATGCCTCTACCGTTACGTTTGACTATGTTTATAGTTTCTACACCTTTGCCAAAAGCTAATCCATTCCAAAAGACCAAGCCCTGTCCAATGTTAAGTGTATAATCTCCGATAGAAAGTGCTTTTATTCGCCCAAAGTCCCGGATGTGAAAATGGGCAGAGATAAAATCTGCGCCGTAAATTTTATTTTGAGGTTGCCATATCATTTGTTCGCCTGCATCTTTTTCTAACACAATTCCAAAAGCAAGGTTGTTTCTGTACATTCCTCTAAAACGGAAGTATTGGCGCCAAGGATCACCTAAATAGCGGTTGCCGGAGGTACGAATGTAGCCCTCTTGTTTTTCTAATATTCGTATGCTGCGTGCCATTATTTCGTAGTGTAGGTCTTTGGGAATATTGCGGATATTGGGGCGTGAAAAAGCTTTTTGGTCAGGATTTATATCAAAAATAGAGCTTTCTTTGACGGTTACATAAGGTTGTATGCGGCTGATAACTTCTAAATCATATCCAGGTACGGCTTGAAGTTCAAAGATTGAAGTTAGTTTTCCGTTTTGTTGAATGTATTTACGCAGATTGTTGACTAATATACTGTTCATGCCTGGCAGTTGTAGCAGGATATTTTCATCGACTTCGTTGAGGTTAGTAGGATTTTTTTGTAGGTCTATCAGTAATAAGGTAAGTTGTTCATAGTCTACGGCGCTGTTGTCGTCGTTGTCATTGATAGATTGTTCTAGAATATCATTTAGATTACTTTTTTCTCCCACATCAGTTTGGGCGGTTAATGTGTGCAGGTGTAGTATTGTAAGGAGCACATAAAGCCATATTTTTTGCATGTACAAAGATAAGAAAGTATAGAATAGATAATTTTTTGGGCGTGTCCTTGTGGGCGTTTCGCTTGCGCTCATGCCCACAAGGTCGGCGTGCTTCGGGCTACGCTATCGCTTCGGTGCTACGCTTCGCTCCGCACTGGGCTAACGCCCACCCTCCGCATGCCTCACGCAAGAGATCTCTGAAAACATCGTTTCTCTGTTTCTTATGCAAAGTTTTAGCTTGTAAGTGCTTGTACTTCAAGCTTAAACAAGGTAAAGAGATAATTGCTTATGTTATCCGCGTGAGGGGCATGGAGCATGCCGATAGGCAGTGCGGAGCGTTAGCGAAGCACCGAAGCGAAGCGCAGTGCGGAATGCCCCGACCCTTGCGTCAGCAAGGGGCACGCCCAAAATATCACCTAAGCAAATTCAATATTAAATTATCCTCTAAAACCTTGTGAAAAACATGCCGAGAACTTTTTTGCTGCTTGAGCCTTTCAATTTCTTCAAGAGAAAGCATTTCAACGCCCGAAATAATTTGATTTTGCTCACTGATTTCAGGATCCTTGCCCTGCTTCAAAATACCTTTTTGAACTTGAACCTCAAAAAAAAGTTCTACTGCATGTAAAGGTAGCCTAAGATATTCGGTAACTGTAACTAGCCTCTTGACTTCAATTTCCAACCCTGTTTCTTCTAAAAATTCCCTTTGTAGAGCATGTACCAGACTTTCTCCGAATTGAAGCCCTCCACCAGGTGGCGCCCAAAAAAAACCTTCTTCCTGCAAAGCATGATGCTTGACTAAAAGAATTTTTTTGTCCTGAATATAGATTCCACACACGCGTACGCGTAATTGGTTACCATATAAATCTATTGCTTCTTGATGCATACATACACAACAAAAGAACAGACCTTTGCGTGGCAATAGTAAAGTTTTTTCTGCTTTTTTCCTACAATTTATTACTTTTGTAACATGGACTACGAATTTATTACCTATCACACCGAACAGCGAATCGCTTACATTACACTCAATAGACCCGATAAAAGAAACGCCCTTAGCTTTGATGTAGTAACCGAACTTCAAAATGCTTTTGAAAAAGCAAACAAAGATGAAAACTGTAAGGTAGTTGTACTCAAAGCTAACGGTAAAGTTTTTTGCGCAGGAGCAGATTTAGATTTTTTAAGAAAGCTGCAAGCATTTACGTTTGAAGATAATTTCAGAGATTCATCCCATTTGGCTAAGCTATTCAATCAAATTTACGAATTAGACAAGGTTGTGATTGCACAGATACAAGGTCCCGCCTTAGCAGGAGGATGCGGCTTAGCAGCTATATGCGATTTTTCTTTTGCTGCCCAAAGTGCACAGTTTGGCTATACAGAAGCTAGAATCGGCTTTGTTCCTGCAATTGTTATGGTGTATCTTATTCGTAAAATTGGCGAAGGTAAAGCTCGAGAACTACTTTTAAGTGCAGACATTATAAGCGCAGAACAAGCTAAAAATTACGGTTTGATTAACTATGTAGTACCTGATGAAAATTTAGACAATGAAGTTAAGCGTTTTGCACTTCGATTGTGCGAACAAAACAGCGCTCAATCTATGAATTTTACTAAACGCATGATAGCAGATGTGCAAGGTATGAACATGAGAGATGCTTTGGAATTTGCTGCAAAAATGAACGCAGAAGCTCGTTCTACGGAAGATTGTAAAAAAGGCATACAAGCTTTTTTGAACAAAGAAAAAATTGTATGGTAAGAATTAAAAAACTGAAAGCCCCAGAAAGGGGCTTTCTTATTGTTGTCAAAATGAAGTTTTCTATTTGAATTTGGGACAGCGGACCCAGTCAAGGTAGTAAGAAAGCGTTACACCAGTGTAAGAATACCAGTCTCTATCGCTTGGATCTCCTCTTTGCTGACCTGTGGTGAACCATTGATATTCTTCACTAGTGAGTTGGTCAGGTGAACCTTCGTTAGCACGGTTAGCGAGGGCAAAGGCTATATCTCCATTAGCACCAGCGTATTGTTTAATCAAGTATGGATCTGCAGCTTCTTTAGTACTTACATCATCTAGGTAGTCTGTAAATAGGTAACGGAAACCAAGCTCAAAGTTCAAATCTATGTTAGGTTTAATTTTAACTCTCAAACCTGCACCGAAAGGTATGCATATTTGAGTTAAAGAATAAGGCTTGATTTTAGAACCTGGGATATTTTGTCCCTCAGTACCAAGAGGTTGTAGCGCATACCATTTTCCCTGATACTTTGCTTTGGGGTTAAAAGTAAAGACACCTACACCTGCAAATACAAAGGGATTGTACATAGGGCGGTATCTATACTTACGTGTGCTAGCGAAGAAATCATACATTAGGTGTCCGCTAAATTCAAATATATTGGAGCGGAAGCTAAGATTTCTGGCTTTTCTCACTTTGTCTGTGTTCTTTGCATCAGTAGCCCCTATGCGTCCAAAAGCAGCGAAAGCACGCGCGGATATATGAGAGTTAAACTGGACACGAATTTCTCCCCCTCCACCTAGCTTGGTGAACTTGGGATAGAAATCATCGTCCAAGTCACCAATGTAATTCATCGCACCCAGCGAGGGACCTATAAATACTCTCGGTTTGAAGCCTGTTCGCTGCGCGTTAGCTTCAAAACCAATCAGCAAGGCTATAATCAGCGCCCAAACTGTTTTATTCATATTCATGGCTGGTTTAACAAAAATAGTTTGTGCGTAATTTTGCTTCAATAAGAATAAAATTATATACAGCTTTTAAATTGATACAAAGTTATGTATTTTTATGCAAACTACCAAATTATTTTTTAATTTTTTCACTAACAATTCTGTAAATGTTGTTCTCTAAGCCTTTTTTAGGTTTTTCTACTATTCGCCCAAGTTCTTGATTATCACGTAGAAATATAATTGTTGGTACTTTTTTAACCCCATATTTTTTTACCCATAACTTTTCATCTTTTTTTGTAGTATCAATTGCTATAAAGGTATACTGTTTAACAGGTAGACTTTCTTTGATACTTAATAAGCGAGGCACCCACTTCTTACTATCCGAACACCATGTACCGAAGAAAATAAGCACATCTACCGAATCCTTGACTTGCGCTAAGGCACTAAGTATTTCCTTGTTTGCTTTTTTGTACCTGTATACAGTATCTACTTTCACTTTCCATTTGACTTCTTTGAAGTATTGCTCTTCGGTTAAATAACCAGATAAATATTGCTTGTTACAGCCCCACCAGCTTATTACTGCAAAGCTTAACACAGCTCCAAAGTATATCTCAACGGAGCGCATACTTGCTCTCAAAATCGGATTGAATACTTGAGACTAGTTTTTTTTCTATCAACTCTACTGCTTTGAAAAACATATTATTAAAAGCCACAGCATTTGAAATCCCATGCCCTACAATAGCAATTCCCTCACAGCCTAATATAGGGGTTCCTCCGTAAGTTTCGTAATTAAAAAGGCTAACATCTATCTTATCTTTGAACAAGTCATATATTGCTTCGGCGTGTTTGAGTAAGATATTACCTATAAATCCATCGCAAACAATTACATCTGCACTTTGATTGTGTAGATCTCTACCTTCTATATTTCCTATAAAATGAAGAGAGTTTTGCTGTGCTAATAGTTCGTATGCTTTTTTAGTCATTTGGTTCCCTTTGCTTTTTTCTTGACCTACATTAAGCAGTGCTACTCGTGGGCGTTCTATGTGGTGCATAACTCGCATGTAGGTACTTCCCAGTTGTGCAAAGTTGACCAAGTATTCGGGCTTACAATCCATATTCAGACCTACATCTAGTAAATACGCAAAACTTCCGTTTTTTTGTGGATAGTACGTGCCAATAGTAGGGCGTTGAACTCCTTTGATGAGTGGTAAAATTAAGGAAGCACCTACCAGCATAGCGCCTGTGTTTCCTGCGCTAATAAAAGCGTCAGATTGTTTTTGCTTTACTAAATTTAGTCCAATAGCTATACTATTTTTAGGTTTTTGCTGAAAGGCTTGTACAGGATTTGCGTCCATCTCTACATATTCGGTAGTATGGACAATCTCTATACGATTAAAAGGAATTTTGTAGCGTAAGAGCAAATCCTGTATTACACTTTCATCCCCAATAAGAATAACTTGTGAGTCTTTGTGGTTTTGAACAAAAAGAGATACCCCCTCCATGCTAGCTTGAGGGGCAAAATCTCCACCAAACACATCAAGGGCAATGCGCATCAAGCCTGTTCTTTAACAATATACTGCTGTCCTCTGTAATACCCACATGCAGGACAAATAGTGTGGTATACTTTTGGCGCACCGCAGTTACTGCACTTTACGATAGTAGCTACACGATCTTTTTGATGTGTTCTACGTTTATCTCTTCTTGATTTAGATAATTTTCTCTTGGGATTTGGCATAGTTGTATCTATTAAAGGTTAGAACTTAATTTTTTTCAAGTCATTCCAGCGAGGATCTATATCCTCTGTATCTTGATTAGATTTTGTTACCTGATTGAGCCACTCTTCGGGCTTTTTTTGGCATACTACGCATATTCCATTCTTTTGTGCAGGGCATAACCGCATAGGAAGTTTCACATGAGCTACTTCATAAAACTCCTGACCTACATTGATTTGCTTGTCTATCACAGAGAACCATCTTAGTTCTCTTTCTTCTTTGTCTTCTAAATTTTTCTTTTCCTGCTCACTGAAATATTCCTTGTAGCGGTACAAAACTTCGTCTTTAGCCTGTATAGGTAGAGCGAATTCCTCTGCACATATATCACAGGGTACTATAACCTGACCTTCTACATATAATCTTGTATCTATTCCGTAATGAGCCTTTTTGAGTTGAATCTGGGCATTGAGATTAGCTTTTTGGATTATACTGTGTTCAAAAGCGTGGAAAAAAGCGTCATCTAATACAAATTTGTACTCATACACACCTTGTTTCAAACTAAGCACCTCAATCCAAATCGAATGCTCTTCCATATTGCATGCATCGAAGGGACTGCAAAGTTATATACTTCGTTCTGAATGCACAAATTTTTTTTGGAAATTTCTAATCCTGTTTTTTGATTATATTAAGTTCATTTTTGTTTTATGTGAAGCATATACGCAGGCTTAAATTTTAGCTTTACCTTCGTGTCCTTGCCCACACAACCGGAGCAAAATATAGCAACGGCACACCAAAAAATTAAAAACTCTTCAATAGTCATTTGTAGAATGCACGTAGTTGAAATCCCTTGCAAAAGAAAGAATGCATAAGATTTTGCCTTATAAAAGGTAGGAATAGCTCAAATGTATATTTGAGTTTTTTGTTTGTAATATTGCGTTGTTATGCCAAAATGGATAGTTTATATATGTTTTTTTTGTGGAATCGTTCAAGGTTTGACGCAAGAAGAAAAGGAGATTATTACTGTAACTACCTTAGCAGGAACCACAAAGGTTGGGCATAAAGATGGAGATTGTAAGCAAGCGTTATTTTATGGTCCTAATCGTTTGTACATAAGTAATTCAGGTAACATATACATTACAGATGAGCAGAATTATTGCGTGCGCAGAATAAATGTTATCGGAAACGTGAGTACTTTAGTTCGTTGGAAAGATTTTGATAAGCAAATACTTGCACAAATTGTAACCTATCGCCCTGCGGGCTTATACGTAGATTTTTATGAAAATGTGTTTGTTACAGAACCTTCAAAACATAGATTGATGCATTTTCAGCCTAAGAAAGCACATCGGATTATAGCGGGTAAAACTGATACTCCAGGTTTTGTAGATGGTGTGGGCGAAAATGCTTTATTACATACTCCTACGGGCATGTGTGTAGATGAAGAAGGTAACTTTTATATTGTAGAGCAATGGAACAACGCGGTTAGAAAAGTAACACAAAAAGGCGAAGTAACTACTATTGCAGGAGGTAAAAGAATAGGTTTTGCTGATGGCAAGGGACTTGAAGCCCAATTCAATAATCCCACAGGTATTTGTATAGATAAAAATCGTAATTTGTATGTAGCAGATTGTTTCAATCATCGGATACGTAAAATAGCCCCCGATGGCACTGTAACCACAGTTGCAGGAAATGGATTAGCAGGCTACAAAGATGGCAAAGCTGAAGAAGCTCTTTTTAACTATCCTTACGAACTTTGTGTTGATTCCGAAAACAATATCTATGTGGTAGAGGAAGGTAATCATACAGTTCGTAAAATAGATTATCGCGGAATAGTTTCTACTATTGCTGGAAACGGTAGCCCAGGCTACAAAGATGGAATAGGTAAAGAAGCTCAATTTAATACCCCTCATGATGTTGAAATGGATAGTAAGGGCAACCTTTATGTTGCTGATTACAAAAATAATTGTATCCGTAAAATCACATTTAGTAAGTTAAAGCCCGAAAGTACGCCAACAGTCCAACCTTCTTTTTTGTCCAAAACTATATCTGTAAAATTTAGTGCTAAAATAACTGACAAACTAACTTACCTACCTGTTGATGCTCAAATTATTATAGAAGATAGCACTCATGCCCCTATTCGTTTAGTGGCTAACAATGGCTTGGTAACAGAAACTATTACCCTTGAACCTGGTACGTACAAGCTGACTGTACAACATCAGGACTACTTGTTGCGCAAGCAGTATATTACTTTCAGCAAAGAGGATAAAGAAAAAAATCTTTTTATTGACCTTGAAAAGCTGTACGTTGGAAAGATAATCACGTTTAATAATATCAATTTCAATCCTAATGAAGCTACTTTTTTACCTGAATCTTATCCTGATTTGAATGAGATTTATTTGTTTTTGAAAAATAATCCCACTGTGCAGATACAAATTAACGGTCATACAGATAACGGTGCACCTGGGACCAACCCTCAATATTTATTAGAACTTTCTCAAAAAAGGGCACAAGCCGTAGCGAACTATCTTATTCAATTAGGTATTTCGCCGCACAGGGTAAAATACAAAGGTTTTGGAAATACAAGACCAATAGCAGACAACAGTACTCCCGAAGGAAGGCGTCAAAATAGAAGGACAGAGGTGGAGATTATTGCAGGGCAGTGATTTTTGGAGTAGTTGTTGGGGGTTTTGTGTGTTAAATAGAGGTATTTGGTGAAGGTATGTAGGAATTTGTGTGTGGTTCGCCCCCGCTTTGCGGGGGCGAACCACAGCTGAAACTAAGCACTCAAAATTTACTTTCCCTTAAACTCGGGCTTTCGTTTTTCTACAAAAGCTTTCATACCTTCTTTTTGATCTTCGGAAGCAAACAAGAGGTAAAAGTTTTTGCGCTCAAATAATAGACCATCATCAATAGTAGTGTCAAAGGATTTGAGTACGGCTTCTTTGGCTAACTTAACAGCTAAAGGGGATTTAGTAGCAATTTCTGAAGCAAGTTTTAAGGCTTCGGATAGATAGAGTTCCACAGGTACAACTTTGTTAATCAAGCCATATTCGTAAGCTTCTTTTGCGGAGATGAATCGCCCTGTTAGAACCATTTCCATAGCACGGGCTTTACCTACGGCGCGGGTCAAGCGCTGTGTTCCCCCTGCGCCAGGCATTACACCAATATTGATCTCGGGCTGTCCGAATTGTGCTGTTTCGGATGCAATAATCATGTCGCAAATCATGGAAAGTTCGCAACCTCCCCCCAAAGCAAAACCACTTACTGCGGCAATAAGCGGCTTTTTTATTCTACGAATAGCATCCCACTTGGTAAACTGGTCTATATTGAGCATTTCTATGGCACTCTTATCTTGCATTTGTTTAATGTCTGCACCTGCGGCAAAAGCACGTTCGTTACCTGTAATAACAATGACTCTAACTTGCTCATCGCTGTCCAAAGTTTGCAGGGCATCTACCAATTCAGACATGAGTTGCAAGTTGAGTGCATTCAGCTCTTTGGGTCTGTTTAAGCGAATTAAAGCCACATAGGGCTGCACTTGGGGTTCTACCAAAATAAATTCGTAGTTTTTCATATAATCAATGATTGTTCAAGCACAAATATAGTCAAAACTCAAAAATATAGAGGATGCACACGCGTACCTTTTCTACTGAATTCTACCGCAGGAAAAGGGACTTTTAACAAATTAAAAGCATGCAATACATGATTTAAGACTTTGTACTTAGTATGTACCTTGCGTAAATTTAAGTCTAAGCTAATGTACCACTGTCTAAATTCACGTTGTTTTACGATCCAAGGTAAAGGTTTTTGGTAATCCCCTAGTAGTCCATCCGCGCCGTAACCTATACTCATGCATAACCATTTGGGATACCATTTTTGGGCTTTTTCGCCTAAAAAATCATATATGTTGAAGCTTAACCAATAAGTTTGCCCATTGTAATCTTTGAGTATGCGTTCTGAAAAAGTTTTGCCCAATAGATCAGGTCTTTGTGCGGCATAAGGAGTTAGGTGAGCAGAAAATTTCAAATCTATGCGCTGCTCTTGCCATAATAACTCTTCTGTAATGACTAATGCAGAGCCTACGGTATTTGCTACTAAATCGGCTACACTTGCACCATATTTACACATTAAGCCATCAAAGTATTCAATAGGGTGTTGCATCAAGATGCCATACATTCCACCTATCCATACGGCTTTTTTGCGAGATATGCCTGTCCATTTCATGGCTTGAATAGCTATTCTGCTTTGTTGATATGCGGCATAGGTATGTCCTAACTTATCTACTTGTTTCCATTCATGTTGGTCGTCAAACCAGTGAAAAGGGCAACGTGGTTCTTTGGCGTACCAAAACGCATATACACTGCCCATAGTAGCAGCATATCCTGTGGCACTTATTCCTACCACCCAGCGCATGCGTTTAGGCTGATAAACTGAACTATCTTGCTGCGCCCATGACGAAATATGGGTAATAATGCATAGGATCCATATAATAGCGAGAGATTTTTTGCGTGAGGCATGCGAAGGGTGGGCGTTAGCCCAGTGCGAAGCGCAGCGAAGCACCGAAGCGATAGCGTAGCCCGTAGCACGCCGACCTTGCCTGCATGAGCGTAAGCGAAATGCAGGCAAGGACACGCCCAAAAAATTATCCAAAAAATTTACTCTCAAATCCACTTTCTACGCTTGAACAAGTATAACAAAAAACCTATCACTAATCCCATAAAACCTAATACCACAAAATAAGCATACTTCATTTTGAGCTCGGGCATGTTTTCAAAATTCATTCCGTAAATTCCTGCAATAAACGTAACAGGTACAAAAATACCACTCAAAACGGTCATAAACTTCATGATTTCATTGGTCTTATGTGCGGTAGTGGAAAGATGTATATCCAAAATGCTTGAAGTTGTTTCTCGTAAATTGTCAATAATATCTACAACTTCCACAATTTGATTGTAAATGTCTTTATGCACAGGTTCTAACTTGATATTGAGCTTGTCCCTTTGAGCAAAACTATTAACAATCTCCCGCATAGGCCATATATGCCTGCGTAAAAGTAATAGCTCCCTTTTACATTGATATAAATCCGACAAAAGCTGCTTACTGCCTTCACCTATAAATACGCGTTCTTCTATTGTATCTATTTTATCGCTAATTTTTTTAAGCGCAGGGAAATAATTATCGACAATGGCATCAAAAATGGAAAGAATAAGATACTCCGAACCAAACTTGCGAATTCTTGACTGCGGATGCAAAATTCGTTGCCGAATGTTGTTCAAGCTATCGCTATCGTCTTCGTGAATAGTAATTACAATTCCTTCGTGAAACTTGAATACAGCTAACTGCTCCTGCACTATGCCTTGTGTACTTTCATCATAATTGATTTGAGTAAGGATGAAAAATTCATAATGTTCAGTGCTTTCGTATTTGCCGCGCTGCCCAAGTTCTAAAACGTCCTCAATATGAATGCTGTTGATTTGAAAAAAATGGGCTATTTGATGCAAAGCTGTTTGCTCTTTGGGGTGAACGATATGTATCCAATACTCGGACTTATCATCAAAAGTTAAATCGGACACTTTGCACGTATAGTTTTTTAGATCATTTTGATTGTATTGATAGACTTGTACGCTTACTTGGCTATTAGGGTGTTGAGTAAGAAAATCATTGCCCCCTGGAGCTTGATTTGTGAATAAGGTACGCCTGAACGTATATTTTTTCATTATGCAAATATAGCAGAATTAAAAGAATTGGGTTTTTCTGTATTATATAGGGCTACTCTAATAAATTCCATGAGTTAGGTAAGTAGTGCTGGTAATTTGTTCAACTAACTTTCTGAAAGAAACTAAAACGGGCTTTTTTCAAGAAAGGATGTTTCTTGTACATCAAGTTCAGAGGTACCGTATTTATACATTTGAAAGTTAGAAACAGATAGATTCTACATCGTTTCAAGAGATGGTTTTATGACAGTAAAGCTATGCAAAATTTCAATTCAATGAAAAACTTATTTACCTTTGCTGTATGTCTCTTTTGAATAGTAGTACAGTTTGCAACTTTCATTATAAGAGCGATGAAAAACATGACTTAAAGGAGTGCGAGACGCAAGTACAATTAGATAGTGATGGGATTCATTTTGGAGTATTTTACGGTAGTAAGTGTATTCAATTTGCATCTTATCAGTTTCATACACATATAACCGACGGAATAAGACATGAAATAGCAATTAAGTACATTGCGGCTGCTTTGGATAAGTTTAAGAAAGTTAGTTTTTTGTATCAAGCACCTAAGTTTTTATTTGTTCCTGATGCTTTATGGCGAAAAGACACATTAGTACAAGATTTTATGGTGGTTAATGATTACTTTCCTGAGTTAGAAACATTGCATAAAAAAGTCTTTCAGTCGCATAGATGCACGTTTATTTATACTTTGCCGATTGAGTACTCTAAAAATTTCAAGTATTTAGAGCAAGATATTGATATTCGATTAAGTGCTGTGGAGCTCGTTGCGTATTATGACAAGTATCTCAAAAATAAACAAAATGAAACCGATGTGGTTTTACATATCCAGACTAATAATGTAGAAATGGCTTGTTTCAAGGAAGGAAAATGGCTGCACTACAACCAATTTAGGTATGATGCGGTTGAGGATATGCTCTATTACGTTCTTTTTACTATGGAACAGCTGAATTTTAATCCTCAAACCACGCATGTACATGTACAAGGAAGAGTAGAAAAAGTTGGAAATGTGTATCAAATGCTGTACAAGTACCTTCGTCAGACAGATATGGTAACTTGTCCTCATAATAGTTACGCCTCATACTTGCCTAATTATCATCATTTTGCTTTATTTTTTGAACGTTAGTTATTGTTATTTTAGTTTTGCAAAGTGAAAGAAAAGTTTATTTTTATTGCCGTATTGTTGATTTTGACGCAATCTTGTGCATGGTTTAAAGCTAAAATTCGTAATCAGCAGCAAAGTACACAAAAGAATCCGCCAAAAGTGTCTAACAAAAGTATTATTGAAGTTAAACCTTGTGTAGTATCTAAGGTGCAGGTTTATTCTCATTTATTTTGCAAGAGTGAAGTTAAGTATGCAAGGAATTACAATGAACTCAATCCAATGGATAAATTTATGGTGAATGAGGGATTTAGTCAGCGGCAAATGCCAGGTAAATTACTTTTAGATGTTTTAGTTCAAAATGATAATCCTGTTCCTGTGCAATTAGAAAAACTACGTTGGCAGGCAGTATTTGATAATAAACTATTAGATAGCGGCACTACACAAATAGAACAAAAAATTCTATCTCAAAGTATGCATTGGGTCAGAATACCTGTGGAATATGATGCTATGAAAATTACTCAAAAAAACACTATGTTAGCTAAAACAAATACAGCTTTAATGCTGCACCAGTTTGAACGGTTTCAATTTTTTACAAGGATTTTTGCACGCCCTTTATATGATACAAGCACAGCTACTTTGAGAGGTACCTGCCAAGACAGTGTTATGAAGCTTTATATAAATAAATAAAATTTGGAAAATTGAAGCGGCATGTTTAACTTTGTAATAAAAATTAAATAACGATACAATGAAGCGGTCTTATTTATTAGCTATTGCTTTTGTTCTCCTATCCTGCAGTGCTTATGCCCAACTAATTACTATAGGTTCAGGGACTGCTGTAAATACTACAACTACTGCAAGTCCAATCAATATTTACTATCGTAGTTTGCATTGTCAATTTGTTTACACAAAATCAGAGCTTAATGCTGCAGGATTGCCAGGTGCAGCAGTAATGACTAAATTTGGCTTTTATGTACACCAAGCTCCGATTTACGCGCTTCCCAACTACACTATTTCTATGAAACACACTACCGCTACTAACCCTAGTGTATATGATGGTTCAGGTTTAACAGTAGTAAAAACTATCGCCAGCTATATGCCTACCGCAGGAAAGTGGGACACACTTGATTTAGATACTCCATTTTGCTGGAATGGTGTGGATAACATTTTAGTTGACGTATGCTTTGATCTTGTTCCTGCTTGGAATGCATCAGGCCAAATTCGTATATTTACTTCTACTAATGGTTTCAGGTATATTCGTTCAGATATATCCAATCAGTGTGGAGTACCTACTACTACAAATGCTACTACCAAACCACAAGCTCGTATGCGTTTCCAGAATATCGGTGCACCTATACCCAACTTCACTGCGGATACCGTTTGTGTCAATTTACCTACTAGTTTCACGAACTTAACTACAGCAGTCTGTGGTACACCCACTTATCTTTGGGATTTTGCAGGTTTAGGTACTAGTACCGCAGTTAATCCTACTTTCACGTTTCCTGCAGCAGGTTCTTACCCAGTTAAGTTGGTAGCTACGTTAGGTTCACTAAAAGACAGTATTATTAAAAACGTAATTGTCAAACCTCGTCCTAATCCGACTATCTCTACGGCGAATCCAAATATATGTATAGGGGACCCCATTACAATAACTACTACCGCTACAGGTCTGATAAAATGGTACGTCAATGATACACTTTTCACAATGGGGACAACCTCTATATATTACATTCCTAAATATAACGACACGGTCAAAGTACAAGAAACTGCTCCCAATGGATGTAGTGCCTGGTCTAACATTATCATCATAAAAAGAAATCCTTACCCAGATAAACCTACTATAACGCGCATCTCTCCTCCATCTACGGCAGTAATATGTATTGGAGACTCTGTAACGTTAATGTCAAGTTCTCCTACAGGCAACCAGTGGTATATCAAGAGTGGCTCTACGTACGTTCTTCAACCTGGAGCTACAGGACAAACCTTTAAATATTTAGCCACAGGAAATTTTGTAGCTGCAGTAGAAGTTTCTACTCCATTTAATTGTAAAAAGCGTTCAGATGACTTTTTAGTAACCGTTAGCCCTCCAGTTGTACCTTCGTTTTTTGCATCACCTGTTAAAGGCACTGCACCGCAAACTGTGTTTTTCACTGATATGTCTTCCGGAATACCAATGGGCAGCCAATATAAATGGTATTTTGGAACAGGTGATAGCAGTAGCTTTAAAAATCCTTCTTATACATACCTGAATCCTGGTGTCTATACTGTAACTCTCAAAATTACACCTTTACCAGGAACGGGATGTGCAGGCGTTACAGTTAAGAACGCTTATATCACAATTAACGCTGATACTACTAGTACTACTATCCAAGAAAGCGCTATCATCAATCAAAATAGTGTTACAATTAGCCCTAATCCTGCTAATGATAATGTGAATATTAGCTATATACTCAACAGAACAGACAATATCACTCTGACCATATCCGATCTAAGTGGAAAAACTTACTTTGTACATCAAGAAAATCAAGCTCCGGGGCTTCACAACATAAGCTATACCACTTC
This sequence comes from Bacteroidia bacterium, assembly GCA_025056095.1. NCBI lineage: Bacteria > Pseudomonadati > Bacteroidota > Bacteroidia > Bacteroidia bacterium. The sequence continues at coordinate 2,524 of JANWVW010000005.1, read as the reverse complement.
CGAACTACCCACAGGGGTTTATATCATCAGAATACAATCAGCTCATCAAAGCGTGTACAGAAAGCTGGTTATTGCGAGATAAACTGATCAAAAGTTGGACATTTTGAAAGTAGAAGCTAAATAAAAGCTTCTACTTTTTTGTAATTAAACTTTATATTGTAGTTTTGCTTGAAAATGAAAGCGCAAAGGTTTTTTATTTTAATGCTGTTCTTCGCACTTAGCAATGCTGCTTTTACTCAACCTCAACAAGCAAATGACTCCATTATTATTCGCAAGTTTTATGATGCCGCATTGATGCAAGGAAAATGTTATCAGTGGTTAGATTATCTAAGCAACCAAATTGGGGGAAGATTAAGCGGTTCGCCACAAGCTCAAAAAGCGATTCAGTGGGCAAAAATGGTAATGGACACGTTAAAATTTGATAAAGTCTATTTGCAAGAAGTAATGGTACCGTATTGGGTAAGAGGAAAAAAAGAAGAAGCCAAAATTATTAGCAAAAAATTTGGGAAGATAGATGTGCATGTTTGTGCATTAGGAAATTCAGTAGGAACAGATAAAAAGGGGGTTACTGCCCAAGTCATAGAGGTCAAGGGATTGAATGAATTAGAAAAATTAGGAAAAGAGAAAATTGAAGGTAAAATCGTGTTTTACAACAGACCTATGGAACCCCGTAATATCAACACTTTTGTTTCTTACGGACAAGCAGTAGATCAAAGAGCTTTGGGTGCTAGTGAAGCAGCGAAGTACGGTGCAGTTGGCGTAGTAGTTCGTTCTATGACCTTAGCTCATGATAATCATCCGCATACAGGTTCATTGCGTTATGATACCGCATTCAAAAAGCTGCCTGCCGTAGCTATTAGCACAAATGACGCAGATAAGTTAAGCGAAATGTTAAAAAAGGACCCTGAACTTAAATTTTACTTCAAAACCGATTGCAGGATGATGGGTGAAGTTCTGTCTTACAATGTAATTGGTGAAATTCGCGGTACTTTATACCCCAATGAGATAGTATTGGTGGGCGGACATTTAGACTCTTGGGATAACGGTGATGGCGCGCACGACGATGGAGCAGGCTGTGTGCATGCCATAGAAAGTTTACGTTTGTTTCAAGTACTCGGAATTCGCCCAAAACGTACTTTAAGAGCAGTTTTATTTATGAACGAAGAAAATGGACTGCGGGGGGGCTTAAAATACGCAGAAGTAGCTGCACAAAATTCAAATGAAAAGCACATTGCTGCTATTGAAAGTGATGCAGGAGGGTTTACTCCACGCGGCTTCGGATTTAGTTGTGAAAATAAAAACATTCTGTCTAAAATGCTCAAATATGCAAAATACTTTGAACCGTATGGCTTATATGAATTTAAGGAAGGGGGAGGTGGTGCCGATATTAGTCCACTTAAAAATCATCAAAAAGATATTGTTTTAATTGGCTATATTCCTGATTCGCAAAGGTATTTTGATTATCATCACGCCGAAATAGATACATTTGCAAATGTAAATAGGCGGGAATTAGAATTAGGTGCAGGATCTATTGCAGCGCTGCTATACTTACTTTCTGAATATGGGACAGAGTAATTTAAGACTCTGGAATTATACTCAACACTTGCTCTATTGTTTGAATAAGCTTTTCTGCTTGCCAAGGTTTATGGATATAAGCAGAAATATTGGCATATTTTTGCATCTGTTCAATGGCTTCGGCATTAGCTTGACCTGTAAGCACTATGGTCTTAATATGAGGATAGACTTGATACAGTTCAATCAAAAACTCATCACCTTTGATGTGCGGCATCAGCCAATCACAAATAACTAAAGTTACGGTATATTCACCCTTGCTTTCGTATTCAGATATAAGTTCCTTTGCCTCTTCAGCCGTTTCAGCGGCTTCATACACAAACCTATCTCCAAAATTAGCTTCCAGCTCTTGAATTAGTGAACTCAAGACTATCTTCTCGTCATCTACACAAAGTATTACTTGCTTCTTCATTACATTACAAAAATATACGAAATTCGTATAAAAGTCAAGTCATATTTTATGAATTTAGTTTTATTCCCATTCAAAACCACCTTTTTTGAATAAGTAAATGTATCCTACGAATAGAATAGCAATAAAAGTTACCATTTCTGCAAATGCGTAAATCCCTAACTGTCTGTACTGAACTGCCCAAGGATACATAAACACAACTTCTACATCAAACAAGATAAAGAGCATGGCTACCATGTAAAATTTTACAGAGAACCTATCACGTGCTGTTCCTACGGGATCCATACCGCTTTCATAAGCGCTGTGTTTGATGCGGGTAGGTCTACTTGGACCTAACCACTTTGCTAGCAGCACAAAGCCTACTGCAATCAATAAGGAAATAGTTAAAAGCAATAAGACAGGAAAATATGCACTTAGCATATTGGGCAAATATAAAACAAATTCTACTTATTTTACAAAGAATTATTTTTTTGGGCGTGCCCTTGTGGGCTTTTGCCCACAAGGTCGGCGTGCTTCGGGCTACGCTAACGCTTCGGTGCTACG
>JANWVW010000004.1:22782-40672 GCA_025056095.1 Bacteroidia bacterium | reverse complement strand
GTGTGGGGCATGAAGCATGCCCGCATGGGCAGTCCGACGCGTAGCGAAGTACCGATGCGTAGCGTTGTGCGGAATGCCCCGACCCTTGCGTCAGCAAGGGGCACGCCCAAAAAAAGAAACTTATCTTTCTAAAATTATCTTTTAAGGTTATTTTTTGCCACATGAGGTTTGAAAAAGTCTAAACTGTTGCACTTTGTAAACTATTTTTATTTTTGCAGTACAAAACCAAAACATGAATCTTTTTATCCTTATCAACCTTATTTTTTATTGCCTAACTGTTGCAGGTCTGTATGTATTGTTTGAAAAAGCTAGAAAACAAAAACCTGAACTACATAGCAAAGTAAGAGGTTGGCACGCACTTATTCCAGGCTACGGCTGGTGGGTATGGCTTAAAATTATTGGCAGACCTTGGTGGTGGCTTCTCTTTGTTCCCCTACCTGCCTTTAACATCATGGTTTTTGGGGGAATGCTGTTAGAACTTACTCAATGTTATAGAAAAAAACATGAAGTTAAATATGTTACCGAGCAAGTTAAAGGTACTTACGTAAGGCGCGAAGTAGCGCCCCGCAGTTCGGTTTGGGAACAGTTGCTCATTGTCGTTTTTCCTTATATCTATGTTCCCTACTTGGCTTTTAGACCTGAATACAAGTACATTGGTCCTTCGGGCAAAATGGCTAAAGAAAAAAAATCCCGTTTAAGAGAATGGGCTGATGCTATCATCTTTGCAGGATTAGTAGCTATTCTGATACGTTCATTTTTGTTTGAAGCTTTTACGATTCCTACTTCTTCTATGGAAAAATCCTTACTTATAGGGGACTATCTTTTTGTGAGTAAGTTCCACTACGGAGCGCGCATCCCCATGACGCCGTTAGCTATTCCTTTTGCGCATCAAGAATTTCTTGGGATGAAAGCCTATTCCGATGCTGTTTCTTTACCTTACTCTCGTCTTCCTGCTTTGCAAAAAATAAAAAATAATGACGTAGTAGTGTTTAACTATCCTGGTAATATGTTTTCGCCCCAAGATCCTGAATTCTCCCGCCCAATAGATAAAAAAACTAACTATATCAAGCGATGCGTAGGTATTCCTGGGGATAGTCTAAAAATAGTTAATGGACAGGTGTTTATTAACAATAAACCTCTTCCTTTTGCGAAAAATGGACAACATGCCTACTTGGTAAAGACCAAAAATGTGCCTCTTTCACAACCTACTGATATGAAGGATATCAACGGTCAAACTATTTACGAACCTGATGAAAGTTTATTAGAAATTGGAATTACGGAGTGCTATCCTGGGGATAGCAGTACTTACCTTATACACACTTCCGAAGAAAAAGCTTCTATTCTTAAAACTTGGGCAATAGTTAGTGAAGTTAGAAAATTGATACAGCCTGCGGGTTTAGTTGATCCGCAAAGACCTTTGTTTCCAGGTAATAGTAAGCTCTTCCCTTGGAATATTGATAACTTCGGACCTCTGTATATTCCCAAAAAAGGAGCAACTATTGAAATGAATGAGCAAACTTTTGCCATGTACGGCAAAACGATTGAGTTATTTGAAAACGTAGGTAAGCTCACTTTTGAAAATAATACGGTCAAGCTAAATGGCATGCCCATAAAAACATATACTTTCAAATATGACTATTACTTCATGATGGGCGATAACCGTTGTAATTCATTAGATAGCAGATTTTGGGGCTTTGTCCCTGAAACTCACATTGTAGGTAAAGCTTGGATGATTTTCTTTTCGCTTAAAAATAGAGAGCATTCTATTCATAAAGGTTTTTTGAGTCGTGTGCGGTGGGGAAGACTATTTAATTTTGTTGCATACATAAAATAACACAATTTTATTTGCATTTTCAGAAATAGTACTTAAATTTGCAATCCGTTTTTTATGGAGATTATAGCTCAGTTGGTTAGAGCGTCAGATTGTGGCTCTGAAGGTCGCGGGTTCGAATCCCGCTAATCTCCCAAAATCAAACTAAGATTGCTATTCTTTCAAAATCAGCACATCAAAAAGTTTGTATCTCTTTTTAGACTTTTAGATAGAAAAAGCTAGATTTTGTTTGTATGCTCAAAAATGTGCTCTTGGTATTTTTAGGGGGAGGTGTAGGTAGTGCTGTACGTTATCTCATCCATGTATTTGTACATAGCAGCTTTGTGTCATTCTTTCCTGTATGGACTTTTTTAGCCAATCTTATAGCCAGCTTTTTAGTAGGTATATGGATAGAAAAAGTTAATGTGCAAACTTTGTCTGTGGAATACAGGTACTTGCTCATTACAGGTTTTTGCGGTGGGCTAAGTACTTTCTCTACTTTTAGCTATGAAAACGTTCATTTTTTGACAGAAAAACAAATTTTGCTAAGTGCGTTGTACACCTTGTTAAGTGTAGTGTTCTGTTTTACAAGTACCTTATTAGGCACGTGGATTGCAGAAAGAATATAGCCAATAGCCAAAAGCAATAAAAAATGAAAATTGATGTTAAGAAAATGTCATTTTTTTAGAATTACCTTGACTTGCGCTCAATTTATTTTTAGCTTTGGGCTATGAAAAGCACTGTTGTAACAGTATTTATTGTAGTTTTTTATGTTCTAAAAGCTCAAATACCTTATCAGACTTACACGGGACCTGCTATTACTTATCAAGTTACTCCCATAGATAAGCTTAATCAAATGCAGGTCAATAAAATTAGGTACGACATGAACGCCAACCTTGAAGAGGTAATCTGTCCGGATAGTGGTTTTAATAAAGACAACTGCTTTGTAGCTACCTATGAAGCTTCTGATAGAAAAAAAGTTCAAGCTAAGCTTCAGGGGTATATGGCAGGTTTTGGGTTGCGGCAATACTATGGGGATTATGCTCGCATGCGATACAAAGATGTCAAAATACCTAAGCTTAAAATCAATGAACCTGTTACGATAGTTTTTGATTTGGAAGATCAAGGCAACGGAAAGGTAAAAGTTTTTGTCAACTTCAAATTTGCTGATGGCAAACAAATTAGTAGTAAAACACATCCTGATATAAGTTTTGAAATACGCAGATGGCTTTTACATAGTCAAGGAAAGTATAAGGAAGAAAAATTTTAATTCACAGTATAATTATTGCTGAAATTTTGTATATTTGTGCATCAAGTTCCTGAATAAGGTTTTAGTTCTTAACTAACTACGCTTATGCATAAAATATATTTTGTACTGCTTTTTTCAACAATCATTTTGCTTTTAGGGCTAAGCAGCAGCCAGGCCCAAAGCGCAATTCGTGGCACAGTAGTAGAGTACGAAACTAATGAACCTATTGCAGGTGCAAAAGTCTATATCCCAGGAACGCCCTTTTCTTCTATAACGGATAATGAAGGTAAGTATGAAATTCAGGATATTCCGCCTGGAGATTATGAACTTGTGGTTACTAAGCAGGGCTACCTCGATAAGAAAACACCCACTCAAAAAGTAAGAAAAGATGTGGACATTGCTTTGAATATTGAAATTGAAAAAAAAAATAGTACAGGAGTGGCAGGAAAGTAAAGAAAATAATACCTATTACTTTCAAAATTTTAGAGTATAGAGAAGTACATAAATTATTCAGAAAAGCACTACAAATTTGCATAATCTGACTGCAAATCCTGCTGCGTTTTTTGCTTGAACTGCACTCAAACAACCAAATAGTTTGTTAACAAAAGTTACCTATTTTAGACAAAAACATTTGAACAACTTTAAGACCTTTGTATCTTTATTTGAATAACAGAATTACCTTGAAATAGCTGCACAGAAAATCTTCTTTAATCATTCAAAGCAAGATACCATATTGTTGATTTGTAGCTCTGAAAAATTAGTTTCTCTTTTTTGGGCATGCCCCTTGCTACACAAAGGTCAGGGCATTCCGCATGTAGCCCGTAGCATGCCGACCTTGCCCCCATGAGTGTAGCGAAACGCGGGCAAAAGCACGCCAAAAAAATTAAAAATTATCCTTCTTTCATCGTCTTTACAAAATTAACATATTGTCAATCATAATGCACAGGATAAGGATGCTTCCCCGTAAAGCAAGCTGAACAATAGCTTTCATTAACATTATAGACCTCTCCTACAGCTTTGAATAGCCCCTCTTTGGACAAATACGCTAAACTATCTACACCTAAAAAGGCACGTATTTTTTCTACATCCCCATGCATTTGGTAAGCAATTAACTCTGTTTTTTTTGGAAAATCCATGCCATAATAACAAGCATCGATAATCGGCGGAGAAGTAATTCTAAAATGAACTTCTCTTGCCCCCGCATGGCGTATCATATTTACAAGAGTGCGAGAGGTATTGCCACGTACAATAGAATCATCTACAAGCACTACAATTTTATTTTTAATAATTTCCTTGACAGGATTGAACTTGAGTTTTAATCTATCCACTCGCATATCTTGGTGGGGCATAATGAACGTCCTACCAATGTAATGGTTGCGTATCAAAGCTAATTCTAACCTGCACTTGTAGCCCAGTTTCTGACATTCATGCACGTATTCTACCGTAGCTATATTGCTTGAATCAGGGACGTTTGTAACAATTACTTCCTCATCTGCTTGTGGAACAGGTGCTTCATGGGCAAGAATTTTTCCAAATTTTCGGCGTATGCTATCCACAGATTGCCTAAAAATAACACTATCAGGGCGAGCAAAATAAATATACTCAAAAATACAACGTGCTAACTGCTTATCCTGCTTAAAGGTGTGTACAAAATAACCTTTTTGGGAAACTTCGTGAATCTGCCCAGGTTCTACCTCTGCAACAAAATCTGCAGAAATAAGGTCTAAGGCACAGGTTTCACTTGCAAAACAGTAACTTTGTCCTACTTTACCTACACATAAAGGTCTGAAGCCTTTGCTATCTCTTACCGCAATCAGACTTTCATTTGTCATGATAAGCAATGAAAAAGCCCCTTCTAAATGAACTAGTGCTTTTTTAAGTGCTTCAATCAAGTCAGTTTCGTGAGTTTCATTAAGAAGGTGAATAATTACTTCGGTATCTGAATTTGAGTCAAAAACATATCCTCTGTCTTCTAAATGTTTGCGAAGTATAGCGGCGTTAGAAATATTCCCATTATGAGCTATGGCTATGGTTCTACCCTTGAAATCCCCAATTAAGGGTTGGATGTTACATTTGTTGTCTGATTCCCCTGCCGTAGAATAGCGGTTATGTCCAATGGCAATATTTCCCCTGAGGACTTGAGTAAAAAGTGCATCTTGTTCAAAAACTTTGGTTACCAACCCTAACTCTCTATGATGATAAAACATTTGTTTACCTATTTGAGCGGTTACAATTCCTGCGGCTTCCTGCCCTCTGTGCTGTAATGCATATAAGCCATAGTACACGTACCTTGCCGCAAGAGGATTGTTAAAAATGCCGAATATTCCACAATGTTCCTTAATTGCCTTCATAAAGGAGAGTACAAAGCTATGAAAATGTACCTTAATCTAATACAGGTTTTAATAATTTGATTTTTATTTGGGCGTGCCCCTAGCTGCGCAAGGATCGGGGTATTTCGCCCGTAGCCTACAACACGCCTATCTTGTAGATATGATTGCAGCGAAATGCCTACAAAACACATCCTAAAAGTTAAACTATTTAAAAATTTTTAACACTAATTTTTTTTTGTTTGTTGCGTCAGTGATTATGCTCTACCCACACAATTTTCTCTTTATACGTTGAACTTGCTCAAACACAAAGTAGCTGAAAAAATAAAAAGCTGCAGCATTTTATTCCGCAGCTTGAAGAGAACAAAACAAGGCTAAAACTTTATCGCATAACCGTTATATTCCCCTTTTTGTTGTAGTTTGTACCAAATCTACCTTCTGCAATAACAACATAGTAATATACACCATCTTGCTCTTTGATAGGATCCCACACTTGGCTGGGATCATTACTTTCATAAACTTTATTGCCCCAACGATTATATATTTCTATGTGGTAGCTTTTGAGTTGTTTATACTTAACTTTGAAAACATCATTTTTGCCATCATTATTTGGAGTAACTATATTGGGTATCCACAAACTGTCTGTATCAATAACTCGCATTTGGAATACAAAAGTATCACGGCAGCCGTTTGCATTAGTAAGCACTAACTGCACAGGATAAAGCCCTGCATCTATGTAAATATGAGAGGGATTTTCTTCATTTGAAGAACCTGTGTTATCTCCAAATGTCCATACGAAGGTATTAGGTAGAACAGGGCTAGTGTAAATAGGAGTGAAATTTACAGTTTGGAAAGGTGTAGCCTCGGCAGAATCAGGTACAGCTACAATATCGTGTATTTTAGGTTTAGGTATTGCAGTTACTCGTAAGGAGTCCCTATAAGTACAAGTTTTACCACCGTAAGAAGTAGAAGCCTCTAAATACACGGTGTATGTACCAGGGCTGTTATACACATAAGTAGGACTTTTTACAGTAGATGTTCCTCCATCTCCAAAAGTCCAGTAATAAGAAATAGCTTGTCCATTATTGTTCATTGTAGTCAAATTTTTGAAGCGAATAGGTTCACCTACGCAGAACACTGTGTCTGTGGCAGAGAAATCAGGGTTGGGTTTTTCTAGAACTCTTACTTTTCGGTAAATTGTTTTTGTACAACTATTGACTGAACCATAAGCTGTAAAGCCAATTGTGTATACACCTGGGGTAGTAAATACGCGTACAGGGTTAGGTACATTATACAAAGGAGTACTTATTCCTGTTTCTGAAAAGTCCCAAGCATAATTTCCTGTGTTTGTAGTATTAAATTGGACGCTTTCACCTATGCAGACTACTGTATCACTCAAAGATACATTAGCTTCGGGCAAAGGAAGTACTGTAATAATTTTGGTTTCAATGTCTGCGCAGCTAAGTTCGTTCAGAGCTGTTAAGCGTATCATGTATTGACCTGGTCCAGGGAATGTTACTGAAAAGCTGGCTTCTGTGGTATCGGTCCGTGTTGGAAGAACCTGCAAAGAGGTAGTATTATCAAAGAATCGCCATTCGTAGGTATCTGCATGTACAGAATTATTACCAATGAATACAGGACTACCCTCGCAGACTGTGTCTTTCTGAACAGCAATATTAGCGTCGACAGGGGGAAGTACAGTAACAAATTGGCTAACTGTTGCTACACAGCCTGCGTCATTCTTTACAGTATAATTTAACACATACGTACCTGGCGAAGCATATATGTGAGTTACAGAAGATACACCATTCAGATAACTAAAAGTAGTATCGGGTGAGCCATCACCAAAGCTAAGTGTATATTCCCAGCCTGGTTTATACGAGCTAGCAGGTACCGCATACGTTATTGAGCCGCCCGTACATACCTTCGGAGGATTTACAGTACTCAATATAGGTTCTGGGATAAATTCTACTATATTTACCGTTACTTTTACTTGTGAACACACTTGCCCTGTGGGACCATCTTGTACTCTTATAATTACTTCGTAAGTTCCTACCGAAGGAAAAACATGGGAAATAGTGGGGCTACTACTTGGGGTAGAGAAGGTTAGACCATCATCAAAACTCCAGGAGTAATAAGGGGTAAGACTACCACCTGTACCTACTGCTTGTAAAACTGTTACTCCACCTGCACATCCCCCACTGGCAAAAATGGCTGTAATCGGATTAGGTTGTACATTAATCCTGTAAGGTACTGTAAATTTGAAGGGTATAGAACCAATAGATGAACAGTATTCTACTGAAATGTAGATAACCTTAGAACCTACATCACCTTGTTTGGGTGTCCAAGATATCAAACATCCTGCTTTGTAGGGGGGTGAAGTTGCTACTAGTCCTTGATTATGAACATAACTGCCTGGATATGTTGCACTAATCGTTGCACAAGCCCGATTAAGTAGAGGATTAGCACAGTAAGCATTAGAGGGATTAACAGGTACATCAAAGAAATCACCTGCTAACTTGAATATCAAACTTGTTCCTAAAGGAAGAGAACCAGAAGCTTCAACATCAATTTGCAGTTGCATGAGCTCACAGGTAGAAACTGTTGTTTCTTGAACAGGCAAAGGGGTACAAGATACTGTTACGGGAATATTGGTTACAGTGCTACCTCTTGTAACCGTAATAGTAGGAGGAGAACCTCCAGAACCTGGACAGTTAGTTACAAATAATTGAATATCCCTACGAACTGTAGATAAATGGACTCTACCAATTACAGGTAAGGTTCTGTACTCTCTTACCTCAACTGCAAAAATGTATCTTCCCACTTGACTAGGAATGAAAGAAAGAGAACCATTAAGAGAGTCTACAGCTACCCCGCAAGGAGCTAATGAACTAGCAATAGGTACTGCTTGGGTATATGGAGTACTATAAACACAGCTGCTAGGGGTACCATTGCAAGGACTAGGCGGATTTTCCCATGGGGTAACAAGGTAGTACCGTAGCTCATCGCCATCAGGGTCAAATGCAGTATTGTTATAGACGAAGGGTTGGCTTAAACAAGCAAAACCTGTTTGATTGGCTAAAAAGGTGGGGCTGTTATTATTGCATCCTCCCATAACATGGTAATAAATCCGTGTGTCAATGTAAAAGCCTGAACAGGAGCTATTTGTCAAAATATTTCTGCAGCAAGTGTTATAGCTTAGTACAATTGGGTTAGTTAAAGAAGGGGTACCTGTAACTGTAAAGTTACCTTTTAGTACAGCTTTCGAATAGCCCACTGTAGCTGTTCCACCTACACACAAGGAAGAACCTCCACAAAGTGGAGTAATATCCTCGAAGCCCTCTGAGTCGCCAGGGGTTCCAATTGGGCGAGGTACAACGGTTAAGTTAATACTACTAGGAGTAGCAGGACCACACACTTGTACGGTATGAAAAGTCCCAAGAGGAATGCCTGAGCAATCCCGATATAGGGTAAGATATACTTCATAATTGTTACCGCTGATGCACACAAAGGTAATTTCTCCACCAGAGAGGTGAGAAGCAAAAATCTGCTTTTGTATGCCGCACGATGACAAAATAAGAACAATAGCAAGTAAAGATTGGCGTATGGTATTCATTTGGAATCTGCTTTTTCGCAAAGTTACAAATTGTTGATAAAAATCCAAAGCGTTGAAAAACGTCGGTAATTAAAATTATGTAGAATTTTAGTTTTTTGGGCGTGCCCTTGCCCAATGCTCGCTGCGCTCGCTTGGGCAAGGTCGGCGTGCTACGGGCTACGCTATCGCTTCGGTGCTGCGCTTCGCTCCGCACCGTGCTGACGCACGCCCTTCGCATGCCTCACGCAAAAATACCTTCACTAAACCCAACTACTCAAAACTTGACCTGTATAAATACCTCAAAATGAGTATAAAATCAGCTCAAGTATATGCATTTTTTAGCTACATGCACTCTACCTCTTTGTGCAAAGTTTGAGTAACCAGTAGAAACCTAAACTACTCTTCAAACCTCAATATTCATCTAAATTTTGCTCTATAAAATCCAACTTGCGGTTATCTAAATGTTTTCGCGTATCGGATAAAAATTGCTTAATGTGGCGTTTATCATAGTCTGTCAAGCGCAGGTTTTTGCTGTCAAATTCATATTTAGCACAAGGTAAAACTTGAAAATTTGCACCTGCTAGTCCTTGATTTTCTTGCCATACCCAAACGGGAATGTATCTCAATTTTTGAAAAGAAATAGTGCCACTTTCTTTGTGTTTCAGTATTTCAAAGGTAAATATAATTCCGCCTTCTGTGTATCGCCATCGGGGCGTTTCCCCACGCATGTTTGAAATAAAATTCCCTAACGAGTAAATGACGTAGCAAGTTTTCTTTTTACCTTGATAAACTACTTCCTGCTTTTCTAGGGGCTGTAACACATGAGGATGTGAACCTAAAATAATATCCACTCCGTTTCTAAAAGCAAAGTTGGCTATCTTTTTTTGAAAGGCATTTGGAAAAAGTTGGTACTCTTCGCCCCAATGAATAGCTAAAATTATAGCATCAGGTTTAGACAATTTGGCTTTTTCAAGGTCTTCCAGCATCTGAACAGTATCTATTAAGTTAGTTTTTACGGGAGGAGTTATAGGCATACCGTTAGTTCCGTAGGTACAATTGAGTATCGCAATTGTAAAGTTACCTTTTTGCCAAATAAAAGGATAGTTTTTATCCCTATCTTCTTGATTGTAAAAAGTACCTGTGGTGGCAAGGTGGTTTCGTTCCAAAGCGCGCTTTGTGTAAATAAGTCCCTTAGGACCTCTATCTAAACAATGGTTATTAGCTGTAACGATAAAATTAAAGTTAGCTTCCTTCAAAAAATAAGCAATTGTATCAGGGCTGGCAAATTGAGGATAACCTGAAAAAGGTGGAGTTGGGCTTAAGGTAGTTTCTAAGTTACCTATTACCAAATCGTACTTTTTGAATATAGGCTTGACATGTCTAAAAGAAGGTTCAAAGTTGTATTTGCCTGTGTTACCTATTTGTGCAGTTTGGTACTGTGCCTCATGGAACATAATGTCCCCTACGCTGGCTACTTTTAAGGTGTCGTATTGTCCAAAAACAAGCTTAAAGCCACAAAATAACAAATAGATTACAACAATAATTTTTGTTTTCATAGAACACAAAGTTAAATCAAAATTAGAATTAGCAAGAAAGTGGGTTGAGTGTGCTTTTAGTTTAGTTTGATGGTTTATTTTATTTTTTTGGGCGTGCCCTTGTGGGCAAAAGCCCACAAGGTCGGCGTGCTACGGGCTACGCTATCGCTTCGGTGCTGCGCTTCGCTCCGCACTGGGCTAACGCCCACCCTTCGCATGCCTCACGCAAGGGATCTCTGAAACCATCGTTTCTCTGTTTCTTATGCAAGGTTTTAGTTTGTAAGAGATTGTATTTTAAGCATAAACAAGGTAGAGACATAATTGCAAAGGTTGTTCGCGTGAGGGGCATGGAGCATGCCCGTAAGGGCAGTACGAAGCGCAGCGAAGTACCGAAGCGAAGCGCAGTGCGGAATGCCCCGACCCTTGCGTCAGCAAGGGGCACGCCCAAAAAATAAAAAGTTAATCTGATCAAAAACGCCTATTTGACAAAATAACATTTAGGTTACAATAAAATTATTCAATTCTAATAGTTTGTTCATGTTTGCTTAATACATGAGTGCTTGTTTTGTGCAAAATTCAAATCTATGAAAAAGCAAACGTTTATTTTGGCGTTCTTAGTAGGTATCACTTTGAGTGCATCCGCACAAAAGCCTACTAAACTGCTAAGCACATCAGGGAATATTACCAGTAACCGAACTTTGAGCAAGGATACTATCTACATCCTTGACCGACCTGTGTATGTACGCCCTGGTGCTACTTTGACTATTCCTGCGGGTACTATCATTAAAGGAAAAGTAAGCAGTGCAGGAATTGGCACACTCATAATTGACCGCGGGGCTAAGATCGACGCACAAGGCACAGCAACTGAACCTATTGTATTCACTTCGGCTTCTGCACCTGGTAGCCGTGCCACAGGAGATTGGGCAGGAATTATCATTGTAGGTAAAGCACCTATCAATAAATCTATCACAATTGAGGGAGGTAACTTCCAAGTAGATCATGACTTGAATCCATCCACACCTCCTAGCAATGACCCGCTTGTGCCAGGCACAGATCCTAACGATGATTCAGGAATTATGCGCTATGTACGTATAGAATATGCAGGTCACCCTATTGCACCCAACAGTGAAGTTAACTCACTTTCTTGCTATGGTGTAGGTAGAGGTACAAAGTTAGAATACATCCAATGCTCTTACGGCAACGACGATGACTTTGAATTTTTTGGAGGTACAGTAGATGCTAAATATTTAGTAGGCTATGCAGGTGTAGATGATAAAATTGACACAGACTTCGGCTATCAAGGTAGATTGCAGTTTGTTTATATTGTTTGCGACCCTGCTATAGCTGATGCCGCAGGAGATAGCAACGGATTAGAAAGCGATAATAATAATGTACCCGATTTTGCTACTCCACGTACTCAGCCTACTATTTCCAACATGACTATTGTAGGTCCGCTTGCTTTTTCAAGCTCATTTAATCCTAAATATGGACACGCTGCACGTATTCGTCGTAACTCCTTGTATTATGTGTATAACTCTATTTTTGCAGGCTATCCCTCTGAACTTCGTTTTGAACCTGCTTCTGTCCAAGCAGCACAAGCAGATAGTATTCACTTCCGTAACAACATCTTCGCAGGACATAAAAACACTGCTAACACTTGGCTGCCTAATAGTGGTTCTTTCTTACCTCGCGCTTGGATTAAAAATAGTGCGTTCAACAATGACACCTTAGTTACTATTGCCGAAGTAAAATTTGAAAACATTACTGACAATACTTCTCCATTAAACAACCCTATTGCTAGCTTAAAGGTAGGCTCTCCTGCATTAGGAACCGCTAGCTTTGCCCATACTCCCCTTTCTGATCCATTCTTTACTACTGTAAACTACAAAGGTGCGTTCCCTGCCACAGGTGGTCCGCTATGGACAGATGGCTGGACAGAATGGAATCCTCAAAGCAGACCTTATGATGGCGCTACTTCTATCAATGAAAGCGGATTTGCACAGTTTGAACTTTCTCAAAATATTCCTAATCCATTTAGCACTACTACAAACGTTGTATTTAACGTAGAAAAAAATACAAATTTAGTGTTCAACGTAGTAGATATGATGGGTAGGACAGTATATCAACATCAAGATAGCTATGCTCCTGGTACGCATACTCTCCAATTTGACGCTAGCCACCTACCTTCTGGTATCTACTATATGAACGTTACAGATGGATTAGGTACAAAAACGCTTAAAATGGTAGTTAGCAAATAAGTCAAAGCTACTTTCAAAAAAAGCCCTTCAAAAATAACTTGAAGGGCTTTTTGATTATTTACAACAGGATAGTTACCAAAAAACAACCTCAAATAGTTATTTAGCTAGCCATTCCGTAGCATTAAGAATGAGCGGAGCATGTCCTTGCATCTCTGTCCAACCTTTGTAGAGTTTGTCATTAGGATCGCCTGTGCCATCATCAGCAGGGGAACTATCTCCCAAAGCTACTACTTTACCTCGCCCATATAGGGCATACGCACAAAAAACCTCTTTTTCACCATTTAATTGACCTTTTCTACTGTAAATTATTCCTTTAACTGTTGGATTTACAGAAGGAAACAAGGTCAAAGAAGTGCCTCCACTGAACTTGACTTTTCTTACTTTTCCATGCACTCCATTGATGATGTTGTTGTCAGAGGTAAGAATGTTTTCGGTTGTTTCGTTGTAGTACTTTTGGTCGAACTGCATTCCAAAGGGATTAGTTTCCATTAAGTCATTCCATACACAAGGCGAATCGCATCCATCATTGTTGCGGTCAGATTTATGGTGGTCTGCTATCATGAACAATCCTCCGCCATCACGTACAAAAGCTAAAATGGCTTTTTTTTCGTCAGCAGTAAAAGGAATATTAGGTTCGCATACTACAAAGACTTTGTATTTACTCAAATCCTGCGGGTTATTTGGATCTTTGTAAGTGATTTTAGCATCGTAGGGTAAAGTTTCTACGCTATATCCTGCTTTGACTAAGCTAATTGCCCATGCAGATAGTGCCCCTTTCCAAATATCTTCAGGGTCTGAAGGGGTGATTTTATCTACGCTTGGGGTAGGATATCTTTGAGGATTGGCTTCTCCTTTTTTGCTGATCCCTATTTTGCCATTATCTAATGTGCCTAAATTATATTTATCTGCATCAATAACCCAATCTGCGTTACCTGCCATTTCTGCTTTTGTAGCATCAAATAATATCACGGCTTTGGCTTCTTTTTTATATTCTGGGCTATCTAAATGGTTGCTGTTGTTTTTTACTTTACTCTTACTTCCTCCGCAGGCAATACAAAAAATAGAAAATACTATGAAAAACAAAGACTTATTGTTCATACTCATCAACAAAAATACGGTAAAATCAAAAAGGAAGTATAAGCCCAATTAAAAGGGGAAGAAATTATGTTTTTTCAAATGAGAGTAATATCAAAAACGTAGGTCTAAAAAATGGTTTTAATTTTTTGGGCGTGCCCCTTGCTGCGCAAGGGTCGGGGCATTCCGCACTGCGCTTCGCTTCGGTGCTTCGCTAACGCTGCGCACTGCCTAACGGCATGCTCCATGCCCCTCACGCAAATGACCTGTGTCATTATGTCTTTACCTTGTTTAAGCTTGAAGTACAAGTACTTACAAGCTAAAACCTTGCATAACACACGGAGAAATGATGGTTTCAGAGATTTCTTGCGTGAGGCATGCGGAGGGTGGGCGTTAGCCCAGTGCGGAGCGAAGCGTAGCACCGAAGCGTTAGCGTAGCCCGAAGCACGCCGACCTTGCCCACACGAGCGCAAGCGAAGTGTGGGCAAGGGCACGCCCAAAAAATTAAATTACTAAAATATCCATAAATTCATGCACAGGAGTAGCCACTAACCTCTCATAATCCAACGCAAGGTCTAAAATAAGCTGCTGCTGTTTGTGCGGATAGCGCCTTGCTAAATTTGTCTTGAATTTTTTAAGCAATTCAGGAATCCCCTCTTCACGCCTGCGCTTGTGTCCAATCGGATATTCTACCACTACCTCATCCAATACCGTACCATCATTGAGTTCTACTGTAAGGGCATTGGCAATAGAGCGTTTGTCAGGGTCGTGGTAGTCTTTTGTAAATTGAGGGTCTTCTACGCAGGTAATTTTATCTCTCAAAATGTCAATTCTTGGGTCAGCGGCTACGTGGTCTTCATAGTCTTCGGAAGTTAGTCGCCCATAGAGTAAGGGAATGGCTACAATATACTGTATGCAATGGTCCCTGTCTGCGGGATTGTTTAATTTGCCTTTTTTATCAATGATGCGAATAGCAGCTTCATGCGTGCGGATAGTAATTTTTTTAATGTCCTCTGCGGTTTTGTTGAGAGATTTGAGTTTGTGGTGAATAACCATAGCTGCTTCGGCAGCAGTTTGTCCGTGAAATTCAGCAGGGAATGAGATTTTGAGCAGTACGTTCTCCATGACGTACGAACCAAAAGCACGTTGGAATTTGAAAGAATTGCCTTTAAATAGCACATCGTAAAAGCCCCAAGTTTTTGCCGTTAGCACAGAAGGATATCCCATTTCGCCTGTTTTAGCAATCAGAGCTAAGCGTACGGCGCGAGAAGTAGCATCGCCTGCTGCCCAAGACTTGCGGCTACCTGTATTAGGTGAATGGCGATAAGTACGCAAAGGATGCCCATCTACAAATACATGCGAAATAGCATTGATAAGTTCCTCTTGCGTTAGTCCTAGTAACTTACCTGCTACAGCCGTAGAAGCTAACTTGACTAATATAACGTGGTCTAATCCTACCCGGTTAAAAGCATTCTCCAGAGCAAACACACCTTGTATTTCATACGCACGTATCATGGCATCTAACACGTTTTTAATAACAAAAGGTTTTTTACCTTGGGCTACGGCTTCGCGTGATAACCAGTCTGCCACAGCTAAAATAGCACCCAGATTGTCTGAAGGATGTCCCCATTCAGCAGCTAACCAAGTGTCGTTGTAATCTAGCCAACGAATGATTGTGCCTATGTTAAAAGCAGCTTGTACAGGGTCTAATTGGAACTGCGTACCGAATACTCTTGCCCCATTTGGCACAATTGTACCTTTGACAATAGGTCCGAGTAATTTAGTACATTCGGGATAAGACAAAGCTTCTAAACCGCAACCAATAGAATCTAATAAACAATAGTGTGCGGTTTTCCAAGCTAAATCACTTTGAATTTGATAGTTGAGTACGTAGTTGGCTACGTCAACCAAAACCGCATCGGGTTGTGGTCTTTCGTTGGGAATGTATGCAGACATATTCAAAATAATTAACGTTGTTCAATACGAACGAAAGGTCTAGGTTCGGGACCAATATAGTTTGCGCTGGGGCGAATAATTTTGTTGTCTTGTCTTTGCTCAATAATGTGGGCTACCCAGCCTGTTAGTCTTGAAATAACAAAAACAGGCGTAAACATCAATTTAGGTATGCCCATGCGATGATATGATACCGCAGAAAACCAATCTAAGTTAGGGAACATTTTTTTCTCGTTCCACATTAGAGCTTCTAAGCGTTCAGCAATATTGTACAAAAGCATGTCTCCTGCTTCTTCGGACAGTTGTTTAGCTATTTTCTTAATGACTACATTTCGTGGGTCTCGTTCTGTGTAAACCGGATGCCCAAAACCTATGATAATTTCTTTATTAGCTAAACGTTTGCGGATATCTTCTTCTGCGGCTTCGGGTGAGGTATAGCGGCTTTGAATGTCAAAAGCAGCTTCATTAGCACCGCCGTGTTTGGGACCTTTAAGCGCGCCTATTGCTCCAGTTACTGCGGCATAGATATCGGAATTTGTACCTGCTATAACTCGTGCTGTAAATGTAGAAGCGTTAAATTCATGCTCTGCGTATAAAATCAAAGAAACATGCATGGCTTTTTCCCAAGATACAGAGGGTTTTTGACCATGAAGCAAGTGCAAAAAGTGCGCCCCTACGCTATTATCATCGGTTTCTACTTCAATTTCGCGCCCATTATGCGAAAAATGATACCAGTACAACAATGCGGAAGGTAAGCAAGCTAACAGTCTATCGGCAATTTCTCTTGTGCTTGAAAGATTATGGCTTTCAGGTTCAGGTTCTAACATGCCCAGTACAGATACCGCGGTACGCATCACATCCATAGGATGGGCAGATGCAGGAAGATGCTGTAAAATTTTTTTCAAAGTATAGGGCAAACCTCGTAAAGTACGCAAACGGTTTTTATAGTTTTTGTATTGAGCAAGTGTGGGCAGTTCTCCGTAAATGAGCAAATAAGCAATTTCCTCAAACTCGGCTTTTTCTGCCAATTCTAATATATCGTATCCGCGATAGTATAGGTCATTTCCTGTTTGTCCTACGGTACAGAGGGCAGTATTACCTGCGGCTATGCCTGATAAAGCTACACTTTTTTTAGGTTTGAAAGTTGTTTCGTTAAATGCTCCCATAGTTTTTATTGTTTATTTTTGTTTATACAGTTCGTCTAATTTTCTCTCATATTCGTAATAGCCTATACATTCATATAGCTCTTGGCGAGTTTGCATTTGGTCAAGTACGTTTTTTTGAGTACCTTCTTTGCGAATATGTTCGTATACTTTCTGAGCGGCTTTATTCGCTGCTCGAAAAGCAGAAAGTGGATAGAGAACTAATCCCACTCCTGCATTACGAAGCTCTTCTAATGTGTATAAAGGCGTCATCCCGAACTCTGTAATGTTGGCTAAAATGGGAATTTTTAAGGCTTTTGCGAAAGTAGTGTATAGCTCAATATTGGTAACGGCTTCTAAAAATAAAAAGTCTGCTCCTGCGTCTTGATAGGCAATAGCTCGTTCCAAAGTTTGCTCAACGGTTTCCGTAGCTAATGCATCAGTTCTTGCACCGATGACAAAGTATTCGTCGGTTCGGGCATCTACGGCGGCTTTTATTCTATCTACCATTTCTTCTTTGCTAACTACGGATTTACCTGGACGATGCCCGCATCGCTTAGCACCTGCTTGGTCTTCTATGTGTAGAGCTGCGGCACCGTATTTAATCAATGCCTTTACTGTGCGAGCAATGTTATATGCCGAGGGACCAAAACCTGTATCTACATCTACTAATAAGGGTGTATCGGTTACGTTAGTGATACGATCAATGTCTATCAAAACATCTTGCAAAGTGATAATCCCTAAGTCAGGTACGCCTAAGGACCCTGCGGATACGCCCCCGCCCGATAGATATATAGCTTTGAAGCCTACTTGCGTAGCTAATAAAGCGTGGTTAGCGTATATTGTGCCTACAATTTGAAGTGGTTTTTCTTCCTGCATAGCTTGGCGGAATCGCAAGCCTGCGGATTTAGTTTTTTCGGACATAGATTTACGTAAATCAATGGCAA